>NZ_DAHVHV010000033.1:0-23456 GCF_027317285.1 Ferrovum sp.
AGAATGAATATGACTAATTATCTCATCAATTCAAACGGTTGTATATGTTTTTAAGGGTTTGGAACACGGATTCAGGAATATGGCTACCGCCCCCTCCCACCCCGTCTTCCCAGGCAACATCGGGTCAGACTTCCAGGCGAATATCAACATTCCGTGCCAGCCAGCCCAACGTTGCTGCACGAAAGGCACTGTCTTCCGCCTCGTTCCAGATCAGACAATGAAATGCTTCGTCTTTGGTCAGAAGTTCATTTTCCGCAAGTTTTTGCACAGCCTGTCTGCAATCTTCCGGATGGACGCCATGTTTTTCGAATACCTGAAAAGCCGCGCCGAGGCCAATACTTACCTCGTCCTCCGAGAGGAGAAAAGCGTGTTCGCCCACGAATTTCAGGCCAACAGGCTTTCCGGGTTCCATTGAATGTGACATGTTCATATCCTTGCAAGAATGACGGTTGAACCGGTAAAAATTGCCTGGGCAGGGGTTCCCTCCCTCAACTCCAGTTTTCCGAGGGTTTCAAGCGTCACGATGGAAGTCACCGTTTTTTCATTTGGCAACGACAACCATACCGCCGCATTCACTTCTCCTGCCTGAATCCGGGCAATCACACCGCAAAGCCGATTTTCCGCACTGAATTTCGTCGTTGATTCCGTTGTCAGAACGATGGAAGGGGCTTTGATCAGGGCATAAACTTCTACCCCGACCGCAAGATCCATGAGTTCCACGCTTTCGGCCGTAATCACGGAAATAATTTCGTTATGGTCGTCGAGGCCGACTTTTATCTCGGCATTGACCGCGTTCGCGGATGATCGGACAGATTATTCATGGTGTCCACGGTATCCCATGCGGCCTTGTGACTCATTCCAATCGCTTTAGCGGCCGAAGTGATCGACCCGACATTTGTGGGACCGTGGGCCAATACAGTGCCTCTCACGACGTGTCGCACCGACCTGGTGCCGACGTTCGTCAATCGGCGTTCACCGCATTCAGGAAAGTCTCTCCCCAGGCATGCACGTCATTGGTGCGCACGATTGAAACCAGACGCGACATGCGGTATGCACGATCATCGGCCGCCAGTGTGAGGGCCGAGTGAAGCGTTTGCACCATACTGGTCGCATCATAGGGGTTGGTAAGCAAGGCGCCGTGCAATTCCACGGCGGCTCCTGCGAACTCGGACAGCACGAGAGCCCCATTACCGCCGACGCTCCCCTGCGTTGCCACATATTCTTTTGCCACCAGATTGAGGCCATCGCGCAGGGGCGTTATCCATGCAACATCGGCGACCGCATAATAGGCAACGACCTCTTCGTAGGGAAGCGAACGGTAAAAATACCTTACCGGAGTCCAGTCAAGTGTTGAAAATCGACCATTGATCCGCCCGACCAACTGATCGACTTCAACCCGCAACGATTGGTACACTTCCATGCCCCGCGCCGCCGGGGTCACGAAATTCAGCAGGACCACCTTGGCAGCCAATTCCGGATGGTTATCGAGCAGCGCCTCGAACGCAAGCAATTTCTCGAGCGATCCCTTCACATAGTCGAGCCGTTCGAGCGAGAGAATGGCTGACCGTCCAGCCAACTCGGTGCGAATACCCCTGATCTTGCGACGCACTGAAGCCTTCTGCAAGATGCGGTCGATCTGATCACAGTCGATACCGACGGGATGAGCCCCCAGGCGGATATTCCGACCAGCCACCTTTATGCCGCTGGCAGCCGAGTCAACACCAAGCGCACAGCCGTAGGTAAGAAACCGGGGGGCACACGGAGTAGTATCCAGAATTTCAGTGGGCGCATAACTGCGCACGGCACCGACAAAATTCTCGACATAACGGGGAATATGAAATCCGATGTAATCACACTGCAACAAACTTCCGATGATCTCGCGATGCCAGGGAATAATATTGAATACATCCGACGAGGGAAAGGCCGTGTGATGGAAAAACGCAATCTTCAAATCGGGGCGAAGCATTCTCAAAAACGCAGGCACCATCCACAAATTGTAGTCGTGCACCCAAACCAGCCCGCCCCTTGATGCTTCAGCAGCGGTTTTTCTGGCGAAAATTTCATTGATTTCGAGATAATGTTCCCAGTGCGTATGCTGAAAAACGGCTTTGTCAGAAAAGGAAAAGATGATGGGCCAAAATGCTTCTTTGGAAAACTTCTTGTAAAAAAGGTCGATGTCGTTTGTCGTCAACGGAATACGGGCCGCACGCAGATTTGGATAGCGTTTCTTGTCCACAGCGACCCGTGCCTCAAACTTTTCTGGTTCGCGCGTGATTTGTTGCGACCATGCAACCCACGAACCGGTAGTTCCCCCTGAAAAAAAATTGAGCAGGGTAGGAATGATGCCGTTGGGGCTCTTGGGGCGCTGTCTTTTCCCCTCGGTGGTTTCGTCAAAGGGAAGGCGGTGGTACACCATGACCAGATCCGACTCGCCCGGACAGTCGGCGGGCGCGGGTTTCTCCCCACTCAACAGCCTATGATGCGTCAGTCCTTCGAGAATCCCCGCGCATCCATCACCTACGGCGAGATGAATGTGTTCCAGTTGCCGCACGGCTTCAACAAGGGCAGGTTCTGCATTGCCCACGACGACCCCCTGAAAACCGGTCGTGAACATCGACAAATCGTTGAGCGAGTCACCCGCTGCCAATATGGTTTCAAAATCAAATCCGAGTTGTTCACAAAGCCGTCTCAAGGTGGACCCTTTTCCGACATTCCGGGGAAGAACGTCGAGATATCGTTGTGCAGAGAAAAGAAGTTCGCAGCCCAACTCGTTGACGACGCGCCGCAGTTCATCGTCAATCTGCCCCTCTTGTACAAAGAACGAGCACCGGCGCTCCTGTGGCACGGTTTGCTGCTCGAGGTAGGTAAACGAGGCCAGCGCCTCGAGTACTTGCTGGGTTCCAGGCCAAACTGCAGCGATTTCTTGCTGCAGCGGCATGACCGGCAGCAGGCTATCCCCATAAACGACAGTTGCACCCACATCGGCAATGATGTAATCGGGTCTGGGCACCGTGGGGTCATTCAAGACCGGTAACACCGACTCGAGGCCACGTCCCGTCACGAAAATCAGTTTTGAACCCGGCATGTTCCCTCTGAACAACTCGCGCAGGTGACGACGAGCGGGCAATGGTCCGGCCAACAAGGTACCATCCAAATCGGTAGCCAATACCAGGCGCTCACGCAGATTCAACTGTGAAAAATGCGTCTCGATTTTCATGTTTCCTTTCTCCTTTGTTCCTCTACGCCATCCTCTGACATGAGCCAGAAAGACTTGAAGTGGCCGTCTATCGTTGCCACAGTTATCCTGAACAAGGTTATTAAAGGTTCATTTTGAAATATTCATGCAAAAATCATACCATAATAAGAAATTATCGTTATCTTATTGATTATAATCGGATTTAACATAACTCCTCAAGGAACAACCTGGGATTTCATACGTCAACCCCAGGCCAAATGTCGCCGTTTGACGACACTTTATTAAGAATCGGTTAAGAATCGTCATCCAATCGACTGAATACAAACAGAACCCCCTCTGTCTGTCTAAAGAGACAATCTTGACCGGTATTCAGATTCCAAATCTCTTTCACGAATCAGTTGACCCTTCATCTTTATTGTTTTTGCGGGAAGAGGACAATGACCTATACTGACCTGCTCACAGGACCTTGTGGTGCCCCGAAAACCATGCCAGACATTCAGACAATGCTTTCCAGGACATTCAATAATTTTTTCGAATCTGAAAAGTCGAGCGGCATTTTCCTGATTTTCTGCACCCTTCTGTCACTCGCCCTGGCCAATTCATCCCTTGGACCTGACTACCTGAGTTTCTGGCATGCCCCTGTCGCCGGACTGACCAGGGAGCACTGGGTAAACGATGGGTTGATGGCGATTTTCTTCCTGTTTGTGGGTCTGGAACTGGAGCGCGAACTCTACAGTGGCGAACTTTCAAACCTGAAAAACGCGTTGTTCCCGATAGTGGCCGCACTCGGCGGGATCGGCGTTCCGGCATCGATTCATTTCATGCTGAACACAGGAACCCCAACTCAAGCCGGAACCGGCATACCGATGGCGACAGACATCGCCTTTGCTCTGGGTGTACTGGCCATGCTGGGTAGCCGGGTGCCGGCATCACTGAAGATATTCCTGACGGCGCTCGCCGTGATCGACGACCTTGGCGCAATCATCGTGATTGCCCTGTTTTATACCGCGCAGTTTTCCCCGACCTATTTGGCGGGCGCGCTTGTCGTGTTTATTCTGCTCCTCATTCTTAACCGGGCATTCAAAGTCATGTCGGTACCGGTCTACTTGCTGGGCGGGGCCCTGATGTGGTTTTTTATGTTCAAATCCGGGGTTCATGCCACTATTTCCGGTGTCCTGCTCGCCTTCAGCCTACCCTTCTCCGCCAAGGCGGAAGACGAAGAGTCGCCTTCCCATCAGCTTGAAAACTTCCTGCACAAGCCAGTGGCTTTTATTATCCTGCCCCTCTTTGCCCTGGCCAATACAGGGCTCGTCATCGGTCCCGAATGGCAAAAAAGCCTGTCGAGCATGAACAGTTGGGGGATTATCGCGGGCCTGGTGATCGGCAAACCGGTGGGTATTTCCCTGGCAAGTTTCCTGGCTGTCGCAATGAACGTCTGTCGACTTCCGCCCGACTTGAAGTGGCGACACATTTTCGGAGCAGGTCTTCTGGGAGGGATCGGCTTCACGATGTCCATCTTCATCGCCAATCTGGCCTTTGCCGGAAGAGCGGAAATCATCGATGCATCAAGATTGGCCATCCTTCTATCATCCCTCGCTGCCGGGGCTCTGGGTTTTCTCTGGTTGAAACGATCCGGCGATGAAATTCAGGCGGTGGTGTAGCGTACCCACAGGTGATGTTCTGCCCCCGGAGCCAGGGTGACCACATCCTCAGCCGCATTGGCATTTTCGACACAAACCATGTGAAGATAGCCCTCGTCGCCCATATCCCCCATCTTTTCCGACTTTTCAATCCAGGGGTTCCAGACCACCGTGGAGGTACTCCCGTTCTTGGTGACCCGGATTTGGCGCTTCATCAGGGGATCCTCGATCAGAACATCCCGTGTGGCCCCCAGATAAATACGGTCGGTCTCCTCTGTAAAATTCACCGGCCCTTTCTGAATCTTGCGAACCCCACCCGCCACCTTGTCAAGGTAGACGCATTCCTCCAGTCCAAGCAGGCGAACGGTACGGATATCTCCCACCTGAAAATAGGTATGGAGGGCCTGCCCGATGGTAACCGGCTGATTTCCCAGATTATGAGTTACGAGATCCACCTCCAGGGAAGAACCAATCGTGATGTGGTTTTCCAGGGTGGTGGCATGAGCCCATTGATTTTTTGGAAAAGCGGCTTCCGGCAGGCGAAAAACAAGGTGAGTGGATCCGTCTGACCGCGATTCCACGCGCGATATTTCCCACAGGGCAGTGCGTGCAAAACCGTGGGCAGGAAAATCTCTTTGCGATTCATGCGGCCCAAACCACGGCCAGCAGACCGGTGCTCCCCCACGGATCGACTTTCCCTTCCGGAAGGAGGCTTCTTTTGAAAGCCAGATGACCGGAGCTTCGCCTTTCGGTACCCAATCCGTCAGTTGCGCCCCCTGAAGGGCAATGCGGGCAGACGCCCATGAGTTTTTCACATCCACATGAATGAAGCCACCGGGATCCTGACAAAAACTCACCTGATCCGGAATACCGTAGCGACGATTCAATTCAGAAACACTCTCCACCGCTTCTCCTCAATAATGGCTGGACGATCCCTGTTTCGGAGTCATCCTCTCACAATTGGGTCCTGAAGACCAGAATTCCGAAACATTCCTTACAGATCCACCCCAACCGTTCCTGTCCCTGGGTGACGGAAATTCGTTTTTTTCATGCCGATGACGCGTAGCACTGCCATCATGGATTATCATGAGCCCCATGAATGGAAACGAACCTTGGGATGTCATTGTCATCGGCGCGGGTGCGGCAGGCATGATGTGTGCTGCTCAGGCGGGGCAGCGGGGCCGCAAGGTGTTGCTGATCGACCATGGTCGCAAATTGGCCGAAAAAATCCGGATCTCCGGGGGCGGACACTGCAACTTCACCAACCTTCACTGCGGACCGGATAATTATCTTTCCAGGAACCCGCACTTCTGCCGCTCCGCCCTGGCACGCTTTACTCCCCAACATTTCATTGCCCTGGTAGAACGTTACGGCATCCGCTATCACGAAAAAACCCTGGGGCAATTGTTTTGCGAAGGCAGCGCCCAGCAGATCATTGCCCTGTTGCGGAGTGAATGTGAACGAGGTCAGGTAGACTGGCGCATGCCATGCGAAGTGCAGGCGGTGGACCGAAACGGGGAAGGGTTTCAGGTAACGACGAGCCATGGTCATTACCAGTCCCGGGCTCTGGTCATGGCCACCGGAGGACTGGCCGTCCCAGCCGTTGGCTCGACCCCGATGGCTTATCAAATCGCCGAACAATTTGGCCTGGCAGTCATCCCCCCTCGTCCAGCCCTGGTGCCGCTCGCCCTGGAACCTGAAACCCTGAAGCAGTTTGGCGATTTGTCAGGACTTTCCCTGGAAGTCGAAGTCTCCTGTCGCAAAGGACGTTTTCGCGAGGCCCTCCTATTTACCCATCAAGGAATTTCCGGCCCAGCCGTTCTGCAAATTTCTTCCTACTGGCAAAACGGAGACTTCCTCTCCATCGATCTATTGCCGGGTAAAAATGCAGAAACATGGCTCCGCGACCATGGTTCCAGTCGGGTTCGGATCGATAACTTCCTGGCGGAACTCTTGCCGCACAGATTTGCGCGGCAATGGTGTGCCGCCCATGATCTGTCAAAACCGCTCTGCCAGTTTACCTCACCGGAACTTCGAAAAATGGGTGAAGCCCTCAACAACTGGAGAATTCGGCCCTCGGGAACCCTGGGTTATAACAAGGCTGAAGTTACTCTGGGTGGGGTAGCCACGGAGGACTTATCGTCCAGAACCATGGAATCCAGGTCGGTTCCGGGACTTTACTTTATCGGCGAAGCCGTGGACGTGACGGGGCATCTGGGCGGATTCAACTTTCAGTGGGCCTGGGCCAGCGGCAATGCCGCCGGACAGGCGGTATGAATCTTCCGACCGATTCCCCGAAGCACCTCGCCTTCAGCCAACCCCCGGTACGGGTGAAAATCACGATGGTCGAGGAAAAGTTTCCGCAAATTTTGGACTTGACCCTCCATTTCAAGCATAATTGTCTGCCATCTGCAACGATCCAGGCAACATTTCCGATTCAAAAACATGGATAATCCACGTGTCAACCAGTATGTCGTCACCGGGGCGGCACGTCGTGGCGGAGCCGCCATCGTACGATCGCTGCATGAAGCCGGGCACCGCGTCATCATACATTGTCGTACCTCCTCCCAGATCGAGGCCGACATTCTTTGCCATGCCTTGAATGCCCAACGTGCCCACAGTGCCCGGCTCTGGATAGAGGATCTGTGCAACCATTTCCCCCCTCCATTCTTTTGTACGGACATCGACGGCATCGTAGCCAATGCCTCGGATTTTTCCCCGACGCATCTCGATGACTACGAAGACCATCTGGAACGGGATCTGGGCAGTCATCTTTATGGCCATCTACGCCTGATTCGCCAATGTCGCGATTCATTGATGCGACGGCAAGGCGCGATTGTCGCCATCGGAGACATTCACTTTCATCGCCCGGCCGCCGGTTACCTGACCTACCACATTGCCAAGAATGCCCTGATGGCCGCGATGCAAGCCCTGGCCGTGGAACTGGCCCCCCAGGTTCGGGTCAATACCGTACTGCCCGGTCACTTTGACTGGCCCCACAAGTCCCAGGCATTTGCCGAAGAAAATCAACAAAGAATTCTGCAAGCGGTGCCCCTGAAGCGCTTGGGCCGGTTCGATGAATTGGCTCGCGCCGTTCGCTTTTTGTTGTGCGAAGCCACTTTTACCACCGGCTCCTTTCTGACCGTTGATGGCGGTCTGTCACTCCATATCGAAGGATAACATGCCCCTACCCCCCCTCTTTTCTTCCGATTCTCTCACCCGCTTCGTTCTGGATGGCATCGACCTCGAGTTGGAAATCGGAATCAATGCCTTTGAACTGGGTAAACCCCAGAAGGTCTCCCTGACCGTCAGTGTCGAAGTGCCTGACGCCCTCTGCCATATCGCGGACTCACGGGAAGGACTGCTCTCTGGCTACGACTACAATCACGTTTACGATGCCATCAAACAAGCCACCTCGGAACGCGTGACGTTAATCGAGGTGCTGGCCCAACGAATTGCTGATCTCCTTCTGCGCAATCCCGAAGTCCGGGCCTGCGAAATCAAGGTGATGAAGTACCGGATGTGGCCAGAAGTAGCCACGGTGGCCGTTTCCATCCGCCGCTCTCAACCGCCCGGACTTGCCCACACCCAAGACCGTCCTTGACAAAAAACCGTGGCATGCAGGATAATCTCGGGTTCGGGGTGTAGCGTAGCCTGGTAGCGCGCCTGGTTTGGGACCAGGATGTCGGGAGTTCGAATCTCTCCACCCCGACCACGGAAAGTCGGCCCGAGTGAGTGCCCGTAGCTCAATCGGATAGAGCACCAGCCTTCTAAGCTGGGGGTTACAGGTTCGATCCCTGTCGGGCACGCCATCCCTACTGAATGATGTCGGCACCCGGAGGGGGAGTGAAACGGAAAGTATCCGGCGTGAATTTCGGATCCCTGTCAAACTGGGTGAACACGATGCTGAGCGTATGACCGAAACTATCCTGCAACTCCATCCGCGCCAGCGCCTGATCCGTAAACCCCATCCTTACCCATTCAAATCCTGATTCCGTACTTTTTGGTTTGGCCATCACCCATTCCAACCCCTCGCTCTCCCCGCCCTCGGTGACCACGTACCCCTTCTCCAAGGCATCGTCCCCCGCCAGCAGGGCAGCCGGGGTGCTACCCAAACTCTGGCTCATTTTTTTTCGGGTCACCTGCTGCAAATCCGGATCCCAGATCCAGAGGGTTTGACCATCCGCGACCAAAGTCTGTGGATAGGGACTGCGATACTCCCAACGAAACTTGCCTGGCCGGGAAAACAGAAAAACGCCCCGACTGACGGTCCCTCCCGAATCCCCTTTCCCTTTGAGGTTGCGCTGCTCGAACTGGGCCTCTCCCCGATGCGTGTCGCGCAGAAAAGCATGCAGACGATCAAGACCGGAGGCACTGGCCCACCCCATGCAGCTCATCCATAACATTACGCCAGCCCACGGTTTCCATCGCTTCATTCCCGCCCTCCTCCCACCAAGACATCCCGACTGCCGTTGGTGGCCATGCCGGACACCAAACCCGCTTTTTCCATATCTTCAATCAAACGCGCCGCGCGGTTGTACCCGATCCGCAAGTGGCGTTGCACCTGGGAAATCGAGGCTCGCCGCGTTTCCAGCACCAATGCCACGGCTTGGTCATACAAAGGATCCTGTTCTCCAGTGGACTGCCCGGGGGCCGTTTCCGGATCCATGCCCTCCTCGATCCCCTGCAGCATTCCTTCCACGTAAGCCGGCTTGCCCTGCGCCTTCAGGTAATGAACGACCTGATGCACTTCGTCGTCGCTCACAAAAGCCCCATGCAAACGGTGGGGATAGCCAGCTCCTGTCGGCATGTAGAGCATGTCTCCCTGGCCCAGCAATGCTTCTGCACCCATCTGATCGAGAATGGTGCGTGAGTCTACCCGACTGGAGACCTGGAAGGAGATTCGGGTGGGAATATTGGCTTTGATCAGTCCGGTAATCACATCCACTGAAGGACGCTGGGTCGCCAGGATCAGGTGGATCCCGGCAGCCCGCGCCTTCTGTGCAATCCGCGCAATCAATTCTTCCACCTTCTTGCCCACTACCATCATCAGATCCGCCAATTCATCGATCACCACCACGATGTAAGGCATCGGTTCCAGTGGCTCCGGGGTATCCGGGGTCAACGACAGAGGATTCATGAGGGGCTGGCCCTTGTGGAACGCCTCATTGATCTTGTGGTTGGCACTGGAAAGGTTTCGTACCCCCAATTGAGACATGAGTTTGTAACGGCGATCCATCTCTGCCACACACCAGTTCAGGGCATGGGCCGCTTCCTTCATGTCCACCACCACCGGCGCCAGAAGATGTGGAATCTCATCATAAACCGACAGTTCCAACATCTTGGGATCCACCAGGACCAGGCGGACCTGCTGCGGAGTTGCCTTGTACAGCAAACTCAGGATCATGGCATTGATGGCCACGGACTTTCCGGACCCCGTCGTACCTGCCACCAGAAGATGGGGCATTTTGGCCAGATCCACCACCACCGGATTGCCCGCAATGTCCTTACCCAGCGCCAAGGTGAGCGGCGAAGCCATATCCCCATAGACCGCCGCCCCCAAAATTTCAGAGAGTCGTACGGTTTCACGCCGCGCATTGGGTATTTCCAAGCCCATGCAGTTCTTTCCCGGAATGGATTCCACGACCCGGATATTTCCGACGGTCAGGGCACGAGCCAGATCCTTCACCAGATTGATGATCTGACTCCCTTTGACGCCCACCGCCGGTTCAATTTCGTAGCGCGTGATGACAGGACCAGGCAAGGCGGCCAATACCTTCACGCTGACATTGAAATCCGCCAATTTTCGTTCGATCTGGCGCGACGTAAATTCCAGCAGTTCCTGGCTCACCGATTCCCGTGCCGAACTGGCCTCGTCCAGCAATTTGAGGGGAGGCAAGGCAGAATCGGGAAGATCCTTGAACAGGGGTACCTGACGTTCCCGTACTGCCTGCATGGAGGGCTCGATCTGGGTGGTGACCGGCAATACCTGCAACGGTTCGTGATCTTCCTGTAATTTACGGGCTTCCTGCACCAGGGTCTGGCGTTGTTCACCGGCCCGACGCCCCACGCGTCGGTCGATGGCGACACTGCGCTTCGAATTGAAGCGGCGGAAGAGGGTTTCACAGGTCGCTCCCAAAGATTCCGCCAAACGTAACCAGGAAATCCCCGTCATGAGCGAAAACCCCAGAGCCCATGCCAACAGCAGAAACATGACTGCCCCACTCAGTCCGACCCCCTGAATGGCCCAACTGGCCAATTCGCATCCCAGCACACCGCCGCCCCCACTACAGGTCCCTTCACCCATGGGCTGAAGGGGCAACTCGAAATGCAAACCGGCCAGACGCATGGCTTCCAGCCCTGCACTGGAAATCACCATCAGCAGGAAACCCAGGCCCATCAGCACGAACCAGTATCGGGATACCGGCGATGCGGGTTTTTTCCCCCCGGCGAAACCCGGTTCCTGTTTGAGATAATGATAGCCGCGCCAGGCCAACCAACCCAATGCGACCACAAACCAACCCGCCGAAAATCCGAACAGATAGAGTAAAAAATCCGACAACCAGGCGCCCACCCGCCCACCCGCATTGGCCACATGGGAGACGGAGGCTTCCCAGTCGGGGCGGTTGACCGCCGACCCCAGGGACCACCCCGGGTCGGTCCGATGATAGGTCAGCAGGGACAAAGCGAGATAAAGCGCCAGTAGTACCACCAGCAGCAACAAGGCCTCGCACAGCAGACGGGTCAACTTCAGGGCAAGGGGAGAATCGCTCATGGGCTGATTATAGCCTTTCTGACTCCGAAACGATAAGAGTCATCGAAGGGACAATGGTACAATCACGGGTTGAATTAATTACGGGAGAAGACTATGCCCAAGCGCCGTCATTCACGTCTACTGATCCTGGGCTCCGGCCCCGCCGGTTACACCGCGGCAGTTTATGCTGCACGCGCCAACCTCCACCCGGTATTGATTACCGGTATTGCCCAGGGGGGGCAGTTGATGACCACCACCGAGGTGGATAACTGGCCTGCCGATGTGCATGGGGTTCTGGGACCGGATTTGATGCAACGCTTTCAGGCCCATGCCGAACGTTTCCACACCGAAATCCTCTTCGACCAGATTCATCGGGCGGATCTGAACACCCGCCCCTTCACCCTGGAGGGGGATGAAGGGACTTATACCTGCGATGCGCTGATCATTGCCACCGGTGCTTCCGCCCTTTATCTGGGCCTGCCTTCGGAACAGGCTTTCATGGGGCGGGGGGTATCCGGTTGCGCCACCTGTGATGGTTTCTTTTACCGAGGCGAGGCAGTCGCCGTGATCGGAGGGGGCAATACGGCGGTGGAAGAAGCGCTGTATCTCAGCAATCTGGCTGCTCACGTCACCCTTGTTCACCGTCGTGACCGTCTCCGTGCCGAGCCCATTCTGGTGGATCGACTCATGGAAAAAGTGGCTCAGGGAACCCTGAGTATCCGCTGGGATCATGTACTCGACGAAGTATTGGGCGATGAGTCGGGAGTCACCGGCGTGCGTCTGCGCCATACCGCCTCTGGAATCCCCGAGGAGTTGGCGGTCAAGGGCGTGTTCATCGCCATTGGTCACCGCCCCAACACGGAACTCTTTACCGGCCAACTGGAGATGGATGGCGGCTACCTGATCACGCGCACCGGTCGCACCGGTAACCTTACCGAAACCAGTATCCCCGGCGTATTTGCGGCGGGTGATGTACAGGATTCGGTCTATCGCCAGGCCGTTACCAGCGCCGCCACCGGGTGTATGGCTGCCCTCGATGCCCAGCGCTATCTGGAAAGTCTTGTCACCCATGCCGGCTAAGCCACGCCCTTGAACCCCGGTTCGATCAAAACCTGCGGCGTCTGGATCATCCTGCTGGCAATGATCTGGAGTCTGGGGCTGGGGACGCGCGCCCTTACTCGGCCCGACGAAGGGCGGTATGCCGAAATCGGCAGGGAAATGGCCGTTTCGGGAGATTGGGTGACCCCCCACCTGAATGAAATTCCCTACTATGAAAAACCACCCCTGCAATACTGGGCCACGGCACTCAGTATCGACCTGCTGGGGCCCACCCCTCTGGCCGCCCGTCTTTGGACGGGCCTGCTTGGTTTTTTGGGGATCCTGGCCAGCGCCTTTTTTGCCCGGCGCCTCTTCGGAACGGAGGCCGGATGGCGTGCGCCCCTACTCCTGATCGGAACCTTTTATTACACCGCGCTGGGGCATATCAACACCCTCGACATGGGGGTTACGGTCTGGATGTTCCTGGCGGTAGGGTGTTTTCTGCTGGCCCAACAGGAATCGTCTTCGCGTCTCTGGATGACCCTGGCCTGGGGTGCAGCGGCAGCCGGGTTCATGAGCAAGGGTCTCATGGCCCTGGCGCTCCCTGGCGCCACTTTGGTGCTCTACACCCTGTTCACCCGTGACCTGAGCCCCTGGAAACGTCTCCACCTCTTTCCCGGACTGCTCCTGTTTTTATTGCTCACCCTGCCCTGGTTCTGGTTGGCCAGTCGCGTGCACCCCGAATTTCTGTGGTTTTTTTTCATACACGAGCAGTTTGACCGGTATACCACCACCCTCCATCAACGGGTAGAACCGGTTTGGTATTTTCTCCCGATCCTGCTGGTTGGGCTCTGGCCCTGGACTCTGGTGGCTCTGCGCGCCACGGGCAACGCCTTGTTGCGCAATCATGGACGTCATTTTTCACCGGCCCGTTTCCTCGCCATTTACGCCCTCTTCGTCGTCGTCTTCTTCAGTCTGTCCGGTTCCAAGTTGCCTGACTACATCCTCCCCGCCTTCCCGGCACTGGCCCTGCTCGGTGCTCGCCAACTCAGCGTTCGCCCGGGCCCCTTCCCGCTCAGCCCTCCTCTTCTACTGGCCCTGGGCGGCGCTTTTTTCGGGGTCACTGCGTTACTTCTGGCGTTTCCCGCCCTTCCTGAAAGTTTGGGCTGGTCTTTGGGAATGGACCCGGACATGGTCATGGGTTACCAGGGATTTTCCACCTGGATTGCCGCTGCTGCTGCGGTGTCCCTGGTTCTGGGCTACCTGGCCCACCGTCAACGTGCCCGGCCAGCCCACAGCCTGAAAACCGTCGCCGTCGGTACACTGCTCGTCACCCAACTGCTGATCAGCGGAAGCAATACCCTGGCGGACTTTCAATCCGGGGCCGCCCTCGCCCGCCGCCTGGCCCCACGATTTGCTGCAGCCAGCCATCTCTACAGCGTGAACACCTACGACCAGACCCTCGATTTTTACCTGCAACGCACCGTCATTCCCGTGGCCTATCAGGATGAAATGGCCTTTGGCCTGAGTCTGGAACCCCAACACGCCATTCCCACCCTGAAAGAGTTCAGACCCCTTTGGGCCGCGGACCTGGGGGCCTTGGCCATTCTCCCGCCACCTTTGTACGATGTCATGAAAAATCAGGGTTTCCCCATGCGCATTCTGTTTCGGGATGCGCACCGTGTTATAGTGGCCCGAACATGAGCCTGGTCAGTTTTTCTCTCATCCTTTCCGGTGTACTACTCAATGCCGTGGCCCAACTGTTGCTCAAGGCAGGAGCCAACCAGTTGGGGCATTTTGCATTCACCTGGGAGAACCTCTGGCCCATTGCGCTCAAAATTTGTACCCAATGGCCCATTCCGGTGGGGCTGTTCTGTTATGCCGTCAGTGTGGTGGTATGGATTCTGGCGCTCTCACGCGTCCCCGTTTCCCAAGCCTACCCTCTCTTGTCCATTGGCTACGTGGTCAACGCTCTGGCGGCCTGGGCGTTGTTGGGAGAAACTCTGACGGTTAGCCGGATTTCCGGCATTGCCGTCATCCTCGCAGGAGTGTATTTGATTGCCCGCTCATAACCTACCCTATCTGCCCTTTGCCCGCCCCACGATCGACGAATCCATGGTGGAAGCCGTCGGTGACACCCTGCGTTCCCTATGGATCACCTCCGGCCCGCAGGTTTTGGCCTTCGAAAAAGCCTTGTCCGAATATCATGGAGGGCGTCCGGTCCGGGTCTTTTCTTCGGCCACGGCAGCCCTTGAGGTCGCTGTCCTGACGGCGGGCATCGGCCCCGGCGATGAGGTCATCATCCCGGCCCAAACCTTTTTTGCCTGTGCCAATGCGGTCGCCCGCACAGGTGCTACCCCCGTCTTTGTGGACGTGGACCCCGTCACCCGCAATCTGGATCTGAACGCTGCCGAAGCAGCCCTCACCCCACGTACCCGCGCCCTCATGCCAACCCATTTTGCCGGTTGGCCGGTGGACCCCGAGCCTCTCTATGCTTTGGCCCAACGACACGGACTGCGGGTCATCGAAGATGCCGCCCTGGCCATTGGCAGCCGCTGGAAAGGAAAGCCCATCGGCAGTTTTGGGGACATGGTGAGTTTCAGTTTTCATCCCAACAAAACCCTCACCACCATCGAGGGAGGGGCACTGGTTTTTGCCAGTGAGGAAGAGGCACGCACCGCCGAGCGCCTGCGCTTCCACGGCATCGTGCGCCTGCCCGATGGCACCCGCGACGTCGTGGTCACCGGAGGAAAATCCAACCTGCCCGATGTCAATGCGCGCCTGGGGTTGATGCAACTGGCCCGCCTCGAGGAATTCATTGCTCGCCGTCATGCCCTGGTTGCCCGCTATTTTGAGCGTCTGCATACCGATCCCCCCTGTGAGCTGCCTTTCCGGGGGGACGAAGGGCACAGTTGGAATTTCTTTGCCCCGCTCCTGCCACTCGAGCATCTGCGCTGGAGCCGCAAGGAAATCATGGATGCCCTGCATCAGGAGGGCATCGGGAGCGGAATTTCCTATGAAGCCTTGCATCTGACCACCCGCTATTCTGCTCTGGGCTATCAGGCAGGCGATTTCCCCCATGCGGAGCACATCGCACGCACCACCCTGACCCTCCCCCTCTATCCCACCCTGACCCTGGAGGAGGTGGACCGCGTCTGCGCAACCCTGGAAAAAATCCTGAAACAGGCTGCCCGATGAATCAGAAACCCGCCCTTTCCGTCGTCATCCCGGTCTATAACGAAGAAACCGGATTGCACCTGCTCTTCGAACGTCTCTACCCATCCCTCGACGCCCTGCAGATCCCCTACGAAATAATCTTCATCAACGATGGCAGTCGCGACCGTTCCGCCGCCCTGTTGCGCGAGCAATTTCAATTGCGCCCCGAAGTGACCCGCGTCATCCTCTTCAATGGCAACTATGGGCAACACATGGCCATCATGGCAGGATTTGAACATTGTCGAGGCGCACAGGTGGTCACCCTGGACGCCGACTTGCAAAATCCCCCGGAAGAAATCGGCAATCTCCTCGCCGCCATGGATGCGGGCCATGACTATGTGGGGACCATCCGTCGCACCCGCGAAGACAGTGCCTGGCGCCATTGGGCGTCGCGCCTGATGAACCGCCTCCGTGAAAAGGTCACCCATATCCACATGACCGATCAGGGCTGCATGTTGCGAGCCTACGATCACCGGATCATCCAGGCCATCGTTTCCTGTCGTGAGGCAAACACCTATATTCCGGCACTGGCCTACAGTTTCTCCTCCAACCCCACGGAAATCGTGGTAGGACACGAAGAACGTTCGGCGGGCGAATCCAAGTACTCCCTATACAGTTTGATCCGTCTTAATTTCGATCTGATCACCGGGTTTTCCATCCTGCCCCTCCAGTTCTTTTCACTGCTCGGCATGGGTCTGTCGGTCTTGTCCGCCCTGTTCGTCGTTTTTCTGGTTCTGCGCCGCCTCATCGTCGGGCCTGAAGCCGAAGGGGTTTTCACCCTCTTTGCCATCACCTTTTTCCTGATCGGTATTTTGCTGTTCGGCATTGGCCTGTTGGGAGAATACATCGGACGCATCTACCAGCAGGTTCGCGATCGCCCGCGCTTCCTCATCCAGGGTATCCTGGAGTCCCCCCTGCCGCCCGAGGAGTCTGGCGATGCCTGACAAAACCAAAAATCCACCACGAGTCGTGGTCTTCGCCTACCACTCGGTGGGCGTACGTTGCCTCGAGGTACTCCATCGCTCCGGCGTGGATATCGCCTTGATCGTGACTCACCCGGACGACCCTTCAGAAAATCGCTGGTTTGACAGTGTGGCCGAATGGGCAGCTCAACAAGGCATCCCCGCCCTCACCCCGCCAAACCCCAATGATCCCGCTCTGGTGGAACGAATTTCCGCCCTTCATCCCGATTTCTTTTTCTCCTTTTATTACCGGCAGATGCTGGGAGCCGACTTGCTCGCCCTGCCCAAACGCGGCGCCTATAACCTGCATGGTTCACTTCTGCCGCGTTACCGGGGGCGGGTCCCGGTCAATTGGGCGGTCATTTGCGGCGAAACGGAAACTGGTGCCACCCTGCACGTCATGACTCTCAAACCGGACCAGGGCGATATCGTCGCACAGGAAAAGGTCCCCATCGGTCCGGACGACACGGCCCATGATGTTTTCCTGCGCGTCATCGAAGCGGGCGAACGAGCCCTTTCTCAAGTGCTTCCTGCTCTGCTGGCGGGAAAAGCCGTACATCGTCGGCAGGATTTGTCCCAGGGAAATTACTGCGGTGGACGTCGCCCCGAAGATGGAAAAATCGACTGGAGCCAACCTGCCCAAGTCATCCATAATCTGGTGCGAGGCGTTGCCCCCCCTTATCCAGGTGCATTTACCCTGGTGGGGGGTCAATCCCTGCGTATCCTCAGAACCAGTCTTCATCCCCATCCAGATGCCCTGGCAGAAACCCGGGGCGGAGATGGCCACCCCCTCTACCTGTTGCAGGCAGAATGGCAGGGGCAATGCCTGGATGCAGCGCAATTCAGGGCCACTTTCCCCCAAGGCTGCGCACCGGATCCTCTGACTGCAACAAAAAGCCCTTAAAATGCCTTTCCCCCCGTTTATCGGAATGAAGGCTTCCCGTATAATAGCGGGATAATGTGCCATTTTTATCTTTGAACAACGGAACCTCCATGAAAAAAATCCTCATCCTTGGCGTCAATGGCTTCATCGGTCACCACCTCAGCCAGCGCATCCTGTCCACGACCGACTGGTCGGTGTACGGCATGGATATGCACAGCGAACGCGTCAAGGATCTATTGGACCACCCGCGCTTTCACTTCTTCGAAGGGGACATCACCATCAACAAGGAGTGGATCGAGTACCACGTCAAGAAGTGTGATGTGGTCCTGCCGCTGGTGGCCATTGCCACCCCGGCCACCTACGTCCAGCAGCCCCTGCGGGTTTTTGAACTGGATTTCGAAGCCAACCTGCCCATCGTGCGCAGTTGTGTCAAGTACGGCAAACGAATCCTCTTCCCCTCGACTTCGGAAGTCTATGGCATGTGTCGGGACAGCGAATTCGATCCGGATCAATCAGAACTGATCCTGGGCCCCATTGAAAAACAGCGCTGGATCTACTCCTGTAGCAAGCAACTGATGGATCGGGTGATCTGGGGCTATGGCATGCAGGAAGGACTGGACTTTACCCTGTTCCGCCCCTTCAACTGGATCGGTTCCGGACTGGACAGTATCCACACGCCCAAGGAAGGCAGTTCACGCGTCATCACCCAGTTCTTCGGGCATATCGTACGGGGAGAAAACATCAAACTGGTGGACGGCGGAACCCAGAAACGGGCCTTCACCTACATCGACGATGGCGTCTCCGCGCTCATGAAAATCATCGAAAATCCTCAGGGTGTGGCAACGGGAAAAATCTACAACGTGGGCAACCCAGGCAACAACTACTCAGTCAGGGAACTGGCGCAAATGATGCTGGATCTGGCGATGGAATACCCTGAATACCGCACCACCGCACAACAGGTCAAACTGGTGGAAACCACCGCTGACGCCTATTACGGCAAAGGGTATCAGGATGTCCAGAATCGCGTCCCCAAGATCACCAATACCTGTGAGGAGTTGAACTGGTCGCCTGAAGTCGGCATGATGGACGCCCTGCGCCGCATCTATGATGCCTACCGCAGTCAGGTCGCAGAAGCACGCGAATTGGTGGACTGACGCTGATGCCAGCAACGCCCTGGGTAGGACTGGTCATGGGAAGCCAGTCGGACTGGACGGTGATGGAACAGGCCGCCCTGATGTTGACCCGTTTCGAAGTCCCCTTCGAGGCACAGGTGATTTCCGCCCATCGCACGCCCGACCGCATGTTTCGCTACGCAGAGGAAGCACGTGACCGTGGCCTGAACTGCCTGATCGCAGGAGCCGGCGGGGCAGCCCATCTACCCGGCATGCTGGCCTCCAAAACCACTTTACCCGTCTTGGGCGTTCCCGTCCCCACCCCCTACTTTCAGGGACAAGATTCGCTCCTGTCCATCGTTCAGATGCCCAAAGGCATTCCGGTGGCAACCTTTGCCGTAGGCGCCGCCGGTGCTGCCAATGCCGCTCTTTTTGCGGTCAGTTTGTTGGCGGCACAACACCCACACCTGGCCGAACGTTTGAACGCCTATCGCGCCGAGTTGGTCGCACAGGTCACCGCCATGCATCTTCCACCCACCCCATGAGCAGACGCGATCGGACCTTGGGTTTGTTGGGCGGAGGGCAATTGGGGAGAATGTTCACCTCGGCTGCCCGCACCATGGGATTTGATGTTTGGGTATTGGACCCTGACCCTGACGCTCCAGCGGCGCATTTTGCCACCCGCCACCTGTGTGCGTCCTTCGATGATGCCGCGGCTCTGAAACAACTGGCGGATTCCTGCCGGGCCGTCACCACCGAATTCGAAAACGTACCGGCCGAAACACTGTCCGCCCTGGCCAGTCAGGTGATTGTCCGCCCTGGCGCACGCGCCGTATCGATCGCCCAGGATCGTATTCGGGAAAAGACTTTCCTGCGCGACGAGGGCTTTCCCGTAGGCGCCTTTGCGCTTATCCCTAACCGGGAATCCTGCGCCAATGCACTGGCACAGATCAAATTTCCCGCACTGATCAAGACTGCACGGTTTGGATACGATGGAAAAGGACAGGTCCGCGTGGAATCACCCGAAGAAGTTCAAGAGATTCTGAGCCAGCAGGCCGGGCTCCTGCCCTGTATTCTGGAAGAAATCGTCCCGCTTCGCCTGGAAATATCGGTCATTCTGGCGCGAACCGCCCGCGGTGAGATCGTTCACTGGCCCGTGGCTGAAAATCGTCACCATCAAGGCATTCTGGACATCACCATCGCCCCTGCCCGCATTCGCGACGAACTGGCCACCCGGGCACGAAAAATGGCCAGTGAAATTGCAGAACGACTGGAGTACGTGGGGGTCATGGCAGTAGAATTTTTTGTGACGGGTATCGATCAGATTCTGGTCAATGAAATTGCGCCACGCCCTCACAACAGCGGGCATTACACCCTCGATGCCTGTATCACCAGTCAATTCGAGCAACAGGTTCGGGTGCTTTGCGACCTCCCTCTGGGCAGTACGGAACAGTTGAAACCTGCAGCCATGATCAACCTGCTGGGGGATTTATGGCAGGAAGGGACGCCCCCCTGGCCCCTGGTTTTTCAGGAACCGGAAGCCAAACTACATCTCTACGGCAAGGAAAAACCCCGTCCGGGACGAAAGATGGGACATATCACGGTGCTGGGTCCCAGCGCCAATGAAGCACTGGAACGCGCCCTGCGCCTTAAAAACGCGTTGGCCACAACGTCTTCCTGCCCAGTCGCCGTATAAGAATCGACTATCCCTGGCCTTTGGAAAAGAGCGGGATCAAACAGCTTCCTCGCCCTGTTCTCCCGTACGGATCCGCACGGCTTGCTCCACGTCGACGACGAAGATCTTGCCATCGCCAATTTTACCGGTACGGGCGGAATGGATCACCGCATCCACAACCTTATCCACCAACGTATCGGTTACAACCACCTCGATCTTGACCTTGGGAAGAAAATCCACAATGTACTCGGCACCCCGGTATAACTCCGTGTGGCCTTTCTGACGCCCAAATCCCTTGACCTCGGTAACGGTCAGTCCAGATACGCCCACTTCAGAAAGAGCTTCCCTGACTTCATCGAGTTTAAAGGGTTTGACGATGGCCGTAATCAATTTCATAACATGCTCCGACGATTCCATAACGGCTTCAGTTTAGCAGTCTTTGGCCTACGTTATTCAGAAAATCTCTGGAAGTCCCTGCGATTCTGTTCCACTGCGTGCGTTGCAACTTCGTTCGAACGTCATGGTGATGAAAAAATCATCCAAAAAGAAAAAGCCGCCCACAGCGAATGGGGGCGGCAAAAGACCGCTTCAGGAAACAGTCACAACACTGGAGAGTTAGAACATCACAGAAAAATTGACCACATAGGAACGCTCTGGCAAAGCAAAAAGCAGGGGGTTTCCATTTTGGTCTGTAAATCCGGATGTCGAGGCGTAGATGTCATTTCTATTAAATAAGTTGTTGATTTGAAATCCAAGTTTTGCCTGCCTTGCCCAAGACCAGCCCGTATCTATTTTATAACTCATATTAAAGTCGGTCATGGTGTAAGAGCCAAAAGGGATGTTTGTGGCCGCCATCGCCCCACTATTGCGTGCGCCCACTTCCTTGGTAATAAGAGAGCCGTACCAATTCCCTTGGTCGTAGATCCCGCCCAGCGCCGCAGTGGTTCGCGGTGTATAAGGAAGGATGGAGCCATCGCTGGTGGAATAATTATTTATCCCCAAGTTACCGTACAAACTGAATCCCCTGGCAAACATCCAGGTTCCCTGCATCTCACCCCCGTCATAGCGCACACCACCGATATTGGTGAAACAGGTATTGATTCCGCATGCCACTGGACTGATCTTGTCAGTGAAATTGATACGGTAGAGATCAGCAGAAAGATTCAGGGTCCGGGTGGTAAAAACGGTCCCAATCTGGAAATTCTGGGTGGATTGGGGTTGTAAAGTGCCCGTCTGGGCATTGCTCTTAAAGAAATTATTCATATTGGGGGCCATAAACCCTGCGGCATACTCGCCATAGAAAGACCAGTTGCTGCTCACCTTGTAATTGGTGGTCAAGGCAGGCAGCGGTTTGACCCAACTTTGAGCCCCATTGTAAGGTTGCCCCGTCCCTTGCATGACTGGGGAATTAAATGAACGTTCGAAATAGGAGTACTTGAGGCCAGGCGTAATCGTCCATTTCTCGGTGGGTCTCCATTCATACTGCACATAGGGCTGAATGGTGGTCAAGGTGTCCATCATCAACCGGTCGGTGTAGGCCAGATTACCCGTAGTTGCATAAATCTGGTTACCTGAATTGTAGGCTCCGTTCAAGGTCCAGTCACTTTCGTACTGAGAGCGGTTATTGTTCTGATAATCGATCCATGTGCCGTAGTCCAATTGACCCTGACCCAAGATTTCCGATATTCTCAACAAATCGCCCACCGAACGATAATTCATGGTCATCGCCTGACCTGGAATATCATTGGGATAAGCCGTTCCGCCCACCACTGTTCCTGTGGCAGGGAGGCCCGCCCCGTTCCCCGTCCCCGGATAGGTGCCAAAGCCCGGCTGTAATCCATTGTAACCATTGTGATAATAGGCGTAGGTATAGAGTTTGTTATCCACATCCACATCGCCGAATCGGGTTTTAATGCCAATGTACTCGAAGTCTGAAGTGATGTTGTCGAAGTTGTAGCCGTAGAAGGCCTGGCTGTTGGGATTGGATGAGAGGCCATAATTTCGGCCATATTGTGCCATTTGCTGCAAGGTTGCCCCATAAGGTACATTCTGCTGAATCTTGTTTCCCATGGCCACAAAAGTCAGCAGGGTATCATCACCCACGACTTTTTCAAACTTCATGAAAAGGTTTTTGCGTTGCTGAGCGCTGTTGGTCAAATATCCATCGGTAGAAAAGTCCTTGTAACTGATAAAGGCCTTGGTATCCCCATAGTTCTGCAGGTTGCCGGTATCGAACTGGGCCCCGAGAAGACGCGTATTCCAACTGCCAAAACTTCCAAATATACTGGTTCCGGTCTGGTTTTGGGGAAGTTTTGAACTGAGGGCTATGGTCCCCCCGAAAGTCGAATATCCAATATTGCTGGCATCTCCCGGTCCCAGGTCAACCTTGACTCCCGCCAAATCCTGCTCCATGAAATAGGAAGTAGTGTGGTGGGTAAAGTCGTTGGAATCGCCCCAGGGAATGCCATCGAAGGTGACATTGTATTGGCCATCCTGGAAACCACGCAGGGTCAAGGCCTGATTCTCCATCCCCCCCGGACCATTGGGATCCACACTGTTCACACTGGGCAAAATGGAAATGATATCGCTGTAGTTTGCCCCCGGAGCCGCATTCTCTTCAATATAATGCTGATTGATATTGAAGACTGGTTCCGTGGCATTGATGGACATGCTGCCTGGAGCCTCATAAGTTGCTGTGCCTTTGCCCGTCACCGACGGGGTGGAGCTGTCTCCTCCGCCGCCCGTGGCAGACACTGTCCCAAGGTCCATGGCCTGAGAATCGGCCAAGGCAGGCAAGGTCCCCAGCAGAGTTAATACAGAGATCACCGCTTGGTGAACGGCATGTTGTTTAAATTTTGGTTTTGTCACAATACTTCCCCCCCTTTAAAAACTTTTCCTTAGGGGGGTATTGTGGTTACAAATTGTTACAACCCAGAGTAGCGCTGATGAAGATTCCGTGAATCAATAACCATATTCAAAA
>NZ_DAHVHV010000034.1:0-23040 GCF_027317285.1 Ferrovum sp.
CCTGTCACTGTGACGTTATTATGGTTATTGTCACGGTGACGATAAAGGGGATGAGAATGGACACGGAAAAGAAACGACCAGGCAGACCACCAAGTGGCCAGGCGAAGGCAGGGCGAACCCGCACAATGCTCTATCGACACCGGAGGGAGCGTCTGGTAATCGAATCCATAGGGAACGAGGAAAGCGCCTCTACCCCGGTTCTGCTGGATCGATTGAAGCGTGATCTGTCTGCTCTGGACCATGACCCGAGCGCATCGCGTGAAAGTGCATCGAAGGTGATCCATGAATTCTGTCGTCGGTACGGAATCGAGGGGTAACCATCATGGCCCGACCCCCAAAACTCACCATCATTTCGGCAGAGAAACCGTCTGTAACCGTTGATGGCTATACGGGAAAGCCAGACCCTACCCCCAAGCAAATCAAGTTGAAAACCTTGGATGATGTTCGTCTGGAAATGTCACGAGTTTACAGGGATGCCCGGCAAGGGAGGATCGATTGCCAAGAGGGATCACGGCTCATTTACATGCTTGGGGCGCTAGGCAAGGCGATTACCGAGGCACAGCCGACGATCCAGATCAACAGTGCTCCCATGCCCCTGGATTCCACCCTATCCCCTGAAGAGGCTTACATGAGGATGCTGAGGCAGTGATATGGGAATAATAGGTTCGTTTTCTGCCAGCCACTCCACCAGCACCAGAGATTAACGTCACCGTGACGGAATATCCTCCAGGGTGAGGTCGACCCCATGACCGCATCAATCCGAAGCAATCAAGCACTTTGATTTATGATGGGTGAGATGATGGGCGGCTGAAAAAGATGCCCTGGAAGGCCCGTGTTTATTGATGTGATGGTGGCCAAGGGCGGAATCGAACCACCGACACAAGGATTTTCAGTCCTCTGCTCTACCGACTGAGCTACTTGGCCACACTAAGCCGCTCATTATATCGGATATTTCAAAAGACGTACAGAACCGGCCCCCGCCGCTTCATCTGGGGGAGTTCCACACGCTGGGGAGGTTGGCTTCTTCGTTATGAGAGGATCACAATCTCTTCTGGCGGAACCAGCAACCGGAGTTTTCCATCGGTGAACGTGATCAGGTCCAGAAAGGGAACCGTACCGTTGATGGAGGACAGCGAAACCGATCCCGCGTGACGATTCAATCGTGACAACCATTCCATCGCGGAACCCGCAGGGCGGAAACCCGCTTCGACGTCCACCAGGCGACGAAACAGAAAAGGCCAGATCAGACACGACGACTCCAGGGTGTCACGCAGGGTCTGCGCAGCCGACCAGGGAATCCCGCAATGGGTTCGATCCGCACGCCAGACACCTTTTCCCTGCATCCGCGCCACTTGAACCGAAGTATTCAGAGAACCACGCCAATCCATTGGAAAATCCCTGTGTACCAGAGGATAAACATGACCCTGCTGCAATAATTCCCGGTTGGCGCTGACTTCCCATGAATCCTTCCAGGCAGGCAAGGCATCCCCCGCCCCATGATACTCCCGGGGCGGCTCCCCCCGTAGGGCCAGAGCCAGAGCACGGCCATAGCGATCCACGCGCAGGATACCCAGGGTGCCACGACAGGCCTGTGGCTCAGCACCCACCACCCGTCCGGCAGGGTTACGCTGAAGCACGGGAAAACCAAGGAAGTTCAGAAGAGCCTGGGCGGCCCGCTCGCCCCACGGCGGAGGCTGGCGCCACAAGGGCTGCCCGCGCCGCCGGTAATGAATCTCCGGAGCATCCACACCCAGCAGGCGCACGCTCAAGGCACCGTCCTTACTCCAACGCAAACGGGGCATGGACTGAGCGACGGGGATCGGGCGGTCCGGGACGAAACGCACGGAATCCCCGTCCGGGGCATGATCGAGCACCACCCAGCATCCTTCCAGCCAGGTGGGTCCCGATTTCACAGATCCTCGTACACTTCAGCCTCTGCCAGACACTTGCCCATACGGTCCTTGGCAGAAAGGATGGGAGATATCCCGGAGGCAGTGGGCCATGGGATGGCCAGCGCCGGATCGTCCCAGCGCAGGGACCGCTCCGCCGTAGCCAACCAGTAGTCCGTAGTCTTGTACAGAAACGCCGCATGCTCGGACAAGGTCAGAAAGCCGTGCGCAAAACCCGGCGGGATCCACAGCATCTGACGATTTTCTGCGGACAGAATGCATCCGTAATGCTGGCCGAAGGTAGGGGAATGACGGCGAATGTCCACCACCACGTCATAAACCTCTCCTTCGATCACCCGCACCAACTTGCCCTGAGGTTGAACGATCTGGTAATGCAGACCCCGCAATACTCCCCGCATCGAACGGGAGTGGTTATCCTGCACAAAGAGCCCCGAATACCCGGTCAACTGCGCAAAATCCCGGGCATTGAAACTTTCAAAAAAGAACCCGCGTTCATCTCCATAGACTTTGGGCTCGATGCGAAAAACACCCGCCAGCGGCGTAGGATGACCCATCATGATGCTCAAACCTCGTCAGTTTTCGTGAATACTTCATGGACTGCGGGAAGTTCGGCCAAACAGTCTTCCAGCGCCACGGACCAGTGGGATAACTGGATGCCGAACACTTCTTTCAACTTGGTGTTGTCCAAACGGCTGTTTGCCGGTCGCCGGACCGGACTGGGATAATCGCTGGAAGGAATGGGAAGAACGAGCGCCCGGCACTCGGGACGCAGTTCAAAGATTCGGCGGGTAAAGTCGTACCAGGTCGTGGCCCCCCCATTGGTCAGATGGTAGATCCCCTCCTTTCCTGACACCCCTTCCACCAGTGACTCCCCTGTCTGCGCCGAACGACACAAGGCCGCGCAAACAGCCATCGTCCCCTGGGCAATGGAGCCTGCCCAGGTAGGCGCCCCCCACTGATCGTTCACCACTTGAATCTTGGCTCGCTCCTGCCCCAAACGCAACATGGTCCTGAGAAAATTTCGTCCATGCAAACCATAAACCCAACTGGTCCGAAAAATCAGGGAAGGAGCCCCACTGGACATCAGCCCTTCTTCCCCGGCCCGCTTACTGCGCCCATAAACACCGAGAGGGGCCGTTTCATCCCCCTCCGTATAGGCCCCATCCCGCGTCCCGTCAAACACATAATCCGTGGAATAATGGATCATGGCCCCACCCCATTCGCGCTGAAGACGCCCCAATTGTTCTGGAAGTCGGGCATTCAGGGCAAAGGCGGCCTCCTGCTCCTGCTCGGCTCGATCTACAGCCGTGTAGGCCGCCGCATTGACGATCAAATGGGGCCGATGCCGACGGACCCAGGCCGCCACGGCAGGGGCGTCAGCCAGATCCAGTTCTTCCCTGGGCGGAGACTGTACCGTCCCCAGAGACATCAGCAAAGGTTTCAATGCCGAACCGACCTGTCCGTTTACCCCTGTCAACAAGATTTTCACTTACGTCGCTCTCACCTGAAATAGTCGTCGATTGTAACAGAATGCCCTGAGCGCCCCGACTCCGAGATACCTGAATATCCTCTGCAATATTCTCTGTCCCTCACTCCGCCCCGCCCCTCTTCCCACCATTCGCCATTTTCCCTGTAGGATAGTACAATCAGGGTTTTCAGCGCGGGAAACTTCCATGATGTTTCAGGGTAGCTTGGTAGCCATTGTCACACCGCTGACCGATGATGGAGAACTGGATTTCGAATCGTTGCGTCGCCTCGTCGATTGGCATGTCGCCGAAGGAACCGATGGCATCGTGGTGGTGGGCACGACCGGCGAGTCCCCTACCCTCAGCGTCACCGAACATGAAGCCCTGATTGCCAGAACCGTGGAATATTCTGCGGGCCGGGTTCCCGTGATTGCAGGCACCGGAGCCAATTCCACCACCGAGGCCATCGAACTGACGCGCTTTGCGCACAGCGTGGGGGCCGTCGCAGGTCTGTCCGTCGTGCCCTATTACAACAAGCCTACCCAGGAAGGACTGTACCAGCATTTTTCCGCCATCGCGGATGCCGTGGATCTGCCTCTGATCCTGTACAACGTACCCGGACGCACGGTGGCTGACCTGCAAAACGAGACCGCACTCAAACTGGCGGCTCACCCCAACATCATCGGCATCAAGGATGCAACGGCCGATCTTTACCGGGCCAGTGAGTTGATTGCCCACGCCCCCCCGGGATTTGCCTGCCTCACGGGAGACGATGGCAGTGCCGCTGCCTTCCTGTTGCTTGGCGGTCACGGGGTCATTTCCGTCACTGCCAACGTGGCTCCAGCCCCGATGGCTGCTCTCTGCCGGGCAGCACGCGCAGGAGATGTCGTGAAAACCCGGGAAATCAACAACGCCCTTCTCGACCTCCATCGCCTGCTGTTTGTTGAAGCCAACCCTATCCCCGTCAAATGGGCCTTGGCCGAAATGGGAAAAATCAGGCCCGCCTTGCGCCTCCCCCTGACCCCTCTGTCCAGGATCCATCATCATTCCTTGCTCAACGCCTTGCGTCTTGCCGGGTGTGATTTGCCAGCACAGGGATGATAAACTCGCATCGGTTTGATGGTTGCCCTCTTGTCATTCTCACCGCAGGAAAGTTCCGTTCATGAATAAAACTCTCGTCGCCGTTCTGGCGGCATCCCTGTTGGCGGGTTGCAGCGTTCCTTCCCAAGTCTTTCAATCGAAGAAGATCGATTACACGACGGTAACAACTACGGCTCCCCCTCTCGAGGTGCCTCCCGATCTGACCCCGATCCAGACTGATGACCGGTACGGTATTCCAGGACAGGACAAAACCACGACCCTGACACAATTCAATCAGGAAAAACAGGAAAAACCGAACAGCGGCCTGCCTGTTGCAGATCAGAGCGGGGTACTGCCCGCTTTTGGGGACAAGGTCAAAATAGAAAGCGACGGTACCCAGCGCTGGCTGGTGGTCAGGTCCTCCCCGGGCAAGGTTTGGACGGAACTGGAATCCTTTTGGGCAGACAATGGATTCAAACTGCAGAGCGACGACCCGAAAATCGGGATCATGGAAACCCAATGGAAAGACAATAAAACAGCCGCCCCCCAGAACTACATCAAACACCTTGTCAGTTCGGTGATGGACAGCCTGGTCTCCAGCCCGGTGCGCGACCAATTTCGGGTCCGCATCGAGCGCGGTGCCGAACCAGGCACCACAGAAGTCTATCTCTTTCACAAGGGGATGGAAGAGATGTTGAACAAAAACAACTATACCGGTTCGATATGGCAACCCCTCCCCGACAATCCGGAAGTTGAAACGGAATATCTCAAAAAACTGGCCGTAAAATTTGGCGAATCTCCAGAAGAGGCAGACACCCTGTTAGCCAAAGAGGAGCCGATCCAGAAACCCGGCCCCGCCGATTCCGCGGATAATACGAACACGCCTCATATCAGTCCGTCAGCCAAACTGGTCACCCAGGCGGACGGTGAAACCGTTCTTACCCTCAACGAACCCTTTGATCGCGCCTGGCGCAAGATCGGTCTCGCCCTGGATCGGAGCGCCTTCACTGTTGAAGATCGCGATCGTGCAGCTGGCGTGTACTTCATCCGGTACACCACGGATGAAGAGTCGGGCAAAAAGAATGGGAGCAAGGGATTTTTCTCCAAACTGGCGTTCTGGCGTTCCGAAGACAAAACCAAGGACACCCAGACCTACCGCCTCTCGGTCAGTTCAGTCAGCGGCCATGCCACCACTGTGGAATTGCGCGACAAAACGGAGGCCAAGGTCCCGCCCGCTACCAGCCAACGGATTCTGACCCTGATCCATGACCAACTGCACTGACGCCCAAAAAAATATCGACCACGCAGCCTGCTCTGTCGTGTTTCAGGAACTCTGTTGATTCATGGCGCTACGTTTTTCATCTTTGGGCAGCGGCAGTGAAGGAAATGGGTTACTGGTACAGTCAGCACAAACGCTGGTTCTGGTGGACTGCGGTTTCTCCCTGGTGGAAACCGAACGACGCCTGAACCGGCTGGGGGTCTGTAGCGCCCAATTGGATGCGCTTCTGGTCACCCATGAGCACTCCGATCATATGAGCGGTATTCCTGCCCTGGCAAAGAGAGTGGGCTGCCCTGTCTACGGCAGTTTCGGTACGCTGGTCGATCTGATACAGGAAATACCCGAGCAAATTCGCGTCATTCGAGACGAAGAATCCTTTGCCGTGGGTCCCATGAACATCCTTCCCTATGCGGTGCCTCATGACTCCCGCGAACCCCTGCAATACGTCTTCAGCGCGGGAGACCGCCGCTTTGGACTACTGACAGACACGGGGTCCGTCACGCCGCACATCGAACGCTCCCTGCAAGGCTGTCACGCACTCTTTCTGGAAACCAACTACGATCCGGAGTTGCTGGAAAAAGGCCCCTATCCAGCCAGTTTGAAGGCGCGCGTCCAGGGGCCCTACGGACATCTGTCCAATGAAGCCTCTTCCCGCCTGGCGCAGCGTCTTGACCACCATGGGTTACAGTGGATCGTGGCGGCTCACATCAGTCGCAAGAACAATACCCCGGACCATGCCTTGACCGAACTCAACCGGGTGCTCAGGAACGGAAGTGACCGCATTCTTATCGCCGCTCAAGATACAGGACTGGACTGGATTTCTCTGGGAGTCTGTCTCTGATCGGGTTCATCGACCTTACCGGGCGGGCACACCACAAAACAAAAAGCCGACCCTCAGGCCGGCTTTTTGACAGCGCAACTACTAAACTTACTTCTTGTCGGCAGCAGGTGCAGCAGGCGCAGTCGCATCAGCAGCAGGCGCGGCAGGTGCAGCAGCAGGTGCGTTTGCGTCAGCAGCAGGTGCAGCGGGCGCAGCAGCGGGGGCAGAAGCATCAGCGGCAGGCGCGGCAGGTGCAGTCGCGTCAGCAGCAGGTGCAGCGGGGGCTTCGGCCTTGGGTGCTTCGGGCTTGCTGCATGCAGCCAGGGTCACGGCAAACAGGGAAGCAATCAAAAGATTCAGTTTCATGATGAGTCCTATTGGAGAGGTTGATGACAAATCCTGAACAGCCCCATGGGAGCCATCAGACCCCGAGAGCATACACCATTTGTGCCTGATGCGACAAGCGTTCGACACCCGGAATCAAAAAAATTCAACCCACCCCGCCTGCCATGCGTCATACAGCACGCCCACGAGTTCGGCATCCATCACCCCGGCTGATAATTTTCGGGTATCTGCCAGACGGCGCATTTGTGCCGCTCCCTGACCATGCAACTCGAAACGATCGCCGTTGAAATAAAAGAATTTTCCAGAAAACAATAACTGGCTGCGGGGATCCAGGTGTAAATCCCGCTGCAAGCAGCGCCGTTCAAAGGCCTCGAGTGTCAAAGTTTCTTCCGCCGGCTCAAAAAACAGATGGGGTTTTGGTTCGCTCAGATACCGCCCCACACATTCCGCCACCAGTGAGTGGGACCAACGCACCTGCTGGCGCAACATGCGATCCACCTGAGCGATCAATGCCGGAGGAATTTCACCCGGATGCGCAGAAAGGCTCAGATCCGGATCGGCGTAGCGCCCTTCGACCTGCAGACGATCCCGCAGGAAGTCCAGAAACGCCTCTACCCATTCCTGGTAGGTTGGCGCCCGGAATCCGATGGAATAGGTAAAACATTCACTCAAGGCCACCCCGTCATGGGCACAGTGGGGGGGTAAGTAGAGCATGTCTCCCGCCTCCAGATCCCACTGCGCCTGCGGAGAAAAACGGCGCAGCAACTTGAGGTCGCTGTCGGGCAGCAACTCCAGATCTTCCGTTTCCGCAATCCCCCAGCGCCGGGTGCCGAATCCCTGCAACAGAAAAACGTCATAAGAATCGAAATGGGGGCCCACGCCTCCCCCGGGAACGGCATAACTCACCATCAAATCATCCAGCCGCGCATGCGGCAAAAAGTCGAATTCCTGGAGCAAAGCCTCGCCTTCCGGCAACCAGTGATTCAACTCCTGAACCAGCACCGTCCAGTTTTTATCCGGCAAGGTTTTAAAATCGATGGGACGAAAAGGGCCATGCCGCAACACCCAACGCTTTCCCTGGCGCAGGATCAGGCGTGCCTGAACCGCTGGACGGGTAGCCAGGCGCTTGATTTCCGCAGGGGTCAATAACCCCAAAAAACCAGGCACGGCCTGAGGCACCCGCAGAGGCGACTTGTGCCAGTGCCGGCTCAGAAATTCATCGGGGGTCAGCCCCCCCAGGAGGGTGTCACGCATGGACCAAGTGTACCATCCCCCTGCGACTTCCAGAGCCCTCGCGTTACAATGACGCCTTTGGTTCAGGAAATGTGATCATGGTTCGCACCCGTTTCGCGCCCAGCCCCACCGGCTACCTGCATATTGGAGGGGCCCGTACCGCCCTTTTTTCCTGGGCCTACGCCCGCCACCACGGAGGTTCCTTCGTACTGCGCATCGAGGATACGGACCGCGAACGTTCCACTGCAGCCTCCACCCAAGCCATTCTGGAGGGCATGGCCTGGCTGGGACTGAATTACGACGAAGGCCCCTTCTACCAGATGCAACGCCTGTCCCGTTATCGTGAAGTGGCCGATCATCTGCTCACGACCGGTTGGGCCTACCCTTGCTATGCCAGCCGCGAAGAACTGGAGACGTTACGTGAAAGTCAGCGCGCCCGTGGAGAAAAACCGCGTTATGACGGACGCTGGCGCGATTCCAGAGCGACGCCCCCGGCGGGTGTCACTCCGGTCATCCGTTTCAAGACCCCCCTGGAAGGCAGTGTCACTTTTCACGACTTGATCAAGGGCCCCATCACGGTGGCCAATTCGGAACTGGATGATCTGGTACTGCTGCGTGCCGATGGCATCCCCACCTACAACTTCGGCGTGGTGGTGGATGATCTGGATATGCAGATCACCCATATCATCCGGGGGGACGACCATGTGAACAATACCCCGCGTCAAATCCACCTGATCCAGGCTCTGGGAGCCTCCCTTCCGCAATTTGCCCACCTGCCCATGATTCTGGGACAGGATGGCGAACGTCTGTCCAAGCGGCACGGCGCGGTCAATGTCCTGCAGTATCAGGAAGAAGGTTTTTTGCCGGAGGCCCTGCTCAATTATCTGGCACGGCTGGGATGGTCTCACGGCGATGCAGAGATCTTTTCGCAGGAGGACCTGGTCGCCTGGTTTGATCTGGCCCACGTCAACCGCTCCCCCGCCCGTTTCAATCCAGAAAAATTACTCTGGCTCAATCAGCACTACCTGAAAGAATCCTCCGATGCGCGCCTGGCCACCCAACTCCGGACGGACTTGACCCTGAGCGACGCCGAATGGGCTCAGGGCCCCGCCCCCGAGCAGGTCGTCGCCCTGCTCAAGGGACGCCTCAGCCGTGCCACGGAACTGGCCGAGGCCGCCCGCTACTTTTACACGGATCCTGCCCCCACTTTCGAAATCCTGGCCCACCCCCCGGAAGGCGCGGTACGAGACGCCTTGCACGAATGTCTGAACGCATTCCAGACAGCGGACTGGACTCCGGAAGCCCTGGGCCCCCTCGTCAAACAAACCGCCCTGGCCCACGGCCTCAAGATGGGGCCCCTGGGCATGCCTCTGCGCGCCATTCTGTGCGGGACCGCCCACACCCCCTCCCTGGAAGTCACGCTGCACCTGATCGGACGAGAGGCCGTGACACGTCGTCTGCAGCGGTTCCTGTCTCCCGGGAACTAAAACGACAAGGGCCGCCGCTCTCCCTCAAAGATAGGAGCGGCGATCCAGAAAAGCCAGGCGCCAGCGTGTGATCGTCACGCGCGCCGGCAAGCCCACCTGGGTGAAAGGGTCTGCGGCGATGAAGCGTTCGGCATCGGCTCGCTCCTCCACATCGACGATGTAAAAGCTCCCCTGCGCCGTCTGCCCCGCATCGTCCATCTTGGCTCCACAGGCCAATAGCCGGGATTTGTTTTCTTCCAGCCAGGCCAGATGGGCCGGACGATTTGCCTGGCGTACCGCACCCTGTTCCGGTTTATCCCAGGTTTCAATCAGATAAGGCATGGTCGGATTCCTCGGTCAAAATGTCCCTCCGATTATCCGGGGACTGGCCGCCAGGGTCAATTATCGATTCATTCTTCGTCGATATCCCGCAGACCGGCGTATAATGAAGGGTTTCGCTGCCCAATCGAGAAGTTCGCCACCATGCACCCCCAACTCAACGTTGCCATTAAAGCTGCCCGCCGGGCAGGAAACCTGATCCAGCGCGCCGCCCAGGACGTGGGACACCTCACGGTCAGCAAGAAGGCCCATGCCGACTTCGTTTCCGAAGTGGACCGCGCCGCGGAACAAGTCATCCTGGAAATACTCGGAGAGGCTTACCCGGACCACGCCTTCCTGTGCGAAGAAAGCGGGGCCTCGGGAGATTCCCCCTACTGCTGGATCATTGACCCGCTGGACGGCACCACCAACTTTCTGCATGGTTTTCCTCTCTACAGCGTCTCCATTGCCCTGGCCCATCAAGGTATCGTGACGCAGGGCGTGGTTTACGACCCGGTCCACAACGACCTGTTCACGGCCACTCGGGGCAGTGGCGCCTTTCTCAACGAGCGGCGCATCCGCGTGAGCGGGCGGACCCGTCTCGATGAATCGCTGATCGGCACGGGCTTCCCCTACAGCCACATGACCCATCAGGAGCGCTACCTGCGCATGATGGCGGAAGTCATGGGCAAGACGGCCGGTCTGCGCCGCCCCGGTTCGGCGGCCATCGACCTGGCCTATGTGGCTGCCGGACGCTACGATGCCTTTTGGGAACTGGATCTCAAGCCTTGGGACATTGCCGCAGGCACCCTGCTGATTCAGGAAGCGGGAGGACTGGTCTCCGATCTGGACGGAGAAAGCCGGTTTCTGGAAACCGGGAACGTGGTGGCCGGTTCTCCCAAGATATTCGGCCAACTCCTGCCGCTTTTGCAAAACGCCTGAGCCTCATGTTCGAGCGTTTCCGCTTCGTCCTCTGTACTCCAACTCACCCCGGTAATATCGGAGCCGCTGCCCGCGCCCTTAAAACCATGGGGTTTGGCCGACTGGTTCTCGTCAACCCCCGCCACTTTCCAGACCCCAAAGCCAGTGCGCGGGCTGCCGGAGCCGATGACCTGTTGGCACGAGCCGTGGTTTGCGCCAGCCTGGACGAAGCCCTGCAGGGCGTCACCTTGAGCGTGGGGTTGACGGCCCGACGGCGCGACTTGTCTCACCCCATGCTGCCGCTGCGCGAACTGGCCTCCTCCTTGCCCCAGGAAGCACTTGGGGAAGGGGAAGTCGCGCTGGTTTTCGGGACGGAAATGTCTGGCCTGACCAACGCCGAACTGGATTTGTGCCAGATACTCGCCCATATTCCCACCGACCCTGCCTTTGGTTCCCTCAATCTGGGGGCTGCCGTCCAGTTGGTGGCCTATGAATTACGCCACGCATTGCGCCAGGAGCGCGGCCCCCAGGCGCGGGAATACCCGCTCGCCACCCATGACGACATGGAACTTTTCTATGCCCACCTGGAACGTGTGCTGACGGGCAGCGGTTTCCTCGACCCCCAACACCCCGGACGCCTGATGGTCCGTTTGCGCCGCCTGTTTTCCCGTGCCCGGGTGGAACGAGAGGAAATCAGCATCCTGCGTGGTATCCTGAGAACCCTGTATCCTGCCGACGACGGCAGTTCTCCCTTGAACCGAGGATAAGTTCCCATGTTGTCCCGCATCCGCGAACAAATTGACTGTGTCTTCGACCGCGATCCGGCGGTCCGTAGCCGCTGGGAGGTCGTCACCCTCTACCCCGGCTTTCACGCCATCCTGCTTCATTGGCTGGCCCATGGGCTGTGGCAGCGCAATGCCAAGTGGCTGGGACGGGCGGTCTCGCAATTCTCCCGTTTTCTGACCGGGATCGAAATTCACCCCGGCGCAAAACTGGGGCGGCGCGTATTCATCGACCACGGCATGGGGGTGGTGATCGGAGAGACCGCAGAAGTCGGTGACGATTGCACTCTTTACCAGGGGGTGACGCTGGGCGGAACCTCCTGGAATAAAGGCAAACGTCACCCCACGCTGGCCCCCGGGGTCATCGTCGGCGCTGGCGCCAAGGTCATCGGACCCATCGTCCTGGGTGAAGGCTGCAAGGTAGGCTCCAACGCCGTCGTGGTCAAACCGGTTCCGCCCCGCGCCACGGTCATCGGAATTCCCGGGCGACTGCTGGAAGATGACCAACACCAGCCCCTCAAGGCCGACCCCCAGTTCAGTGCCTACGGTTCCTCGCGCGATGAAAAAGACCCTCTTGCCGTGACCGTGCAGGAACTGGTACACCTCAACGAGCAGTTGCGTCAGCAAGTGGCGGAACTTTCTCGCCAGATCCATAGCCTCAAGAAAGACGTGTAAAGGAGAACTCCCATGGCCATTACCCTGACCGAATCTGCGGCACAACAAATTCACCAATCGCTGGCCAAACGCGGCCAGGGCATTGGACTGCGCTTTGGCACCAAAACTTCCGGCTGTTCCGGACTGGCTTATGTGGTGGACTATGCCGATGACGTGCGTGAAGGCGAAGTCACTTTCGAGACCGGCGGAACCCTCGTCGTCGTGCACCGGGACCACCTTCCCTTTCTGGACGGAACCGTCATCGACTACCAGCGCACCGGACTCAATGCCGCGTTCAAATTTGACAATCCCAATGTCACCGACAGCTGCGGATGCGGAGAAAGCTTCACCACGCGTACGGCAGCCTGAGGCATGTCTCTCCGTCACTGATTCGGTTCCTCAATGTCCCCTTCACCTTTGCTGGGCGCGGCCTGGCGGTTGTCCCGGAACGCGCGCGCCCCAGGTCCTCTGGTCATTCTGACCGAAAGTACGGCCCAGGCCCAACGCCTGCGCGAGGAAATGGCCTGGTTCGAGCCCACCTTGCGTCTTTCCTGTCTGCCCGATTGGGAAACCCTCCCCTATGACCGGTTTTCCCCTCATCAGGACCTGGTTTCGGAACGCCTGGCCACGCTCTGGCAAATTTCACAGGGCCAGTGCGATGTCGTACTGGTCCCCATCAGTACTGCGCTCCAGCGCCTGCCGCCCGTCAGTCATCTGGCAGGGCATACCTTTGTCCTGAAACAGGGACAAACCCTGGATGCCGAAGCCCTGCGCCAACAGATGGTCAAGGCGGGTTACAGTGCCGTTCAGCAGGTACTCAATCCCGGGGAATTCTGTCTGCGCGGCGGCGTGATCGACCTTTTCCCCATGGGGAGCGTACTGCCCTACCGCCTCGACCTCTTCGATACCACGCTGGAAACCCTGCGCACCTTCGATGTCGACAGTCAGCGCTCACTTTACCCGGTTCCCGAGATTCGCCTGCTGCCCGCCCGGGAATTCCCCCTGGATGAAGCCGCACGATCACGCTTTCGCTCCAGTTTCCGCGAACACTTCGAAGGCGATCCCTCACGCTGCACCCTTTACCGCGACGTGGGCAACGGATTGGTCCCCGGCGGAATCGAATATTACCTGCCCCTCTTTTTCGACCAATGCGCGAGCCTGTTTGATTATCTGCCTCCTTCCTCCGTCCTGTGCCCCCTCCCCGATCTGACGACCGGGATCCGTGCCTATTGGGAATCCATTTGCAGCCGCTGGGAACTGGTCAAGGGGGATCGCTCTTATCCCGTACTCGATCCCGCAGCGCTGTTCTTGAAAGAGGAAGAATTTTTTCTGGGGATGAAGCCTTTTTCACGGAAACAGGTATCAGAACCGGATGTCCTGCAAGCCCTCCCCCAGCTCGAGGTACTGCGTCGTTCGCCCCGCCCGCTGGAGAAACTGGAAGATTTCCGGAATTCATTCCACGGACGGATCCTGATCCTGGCGGACAGTCTGGGGCGGCGCGAAACGTTGCGCCAGTTGTTGCGGGAGCAGGGCCTGATCCCCGAGGATGCTGAGGACTGGGCCGAGTTCCAGAATGCATCGGCGCCGCTCATGCTGAGCGTCGGGCCGCTCCTGGAAGGCTTCTCCCTGGGCCAACTGGCCCTTGTCACTGAAAACGAACTCTTCCAGAGTCAAGTCCGACAGACCCGCCGACGGGAACGCCAAAGGACCAACAGCGACAATCTGCTGCGTGACCTGACGGAAGTTCACGTGGGTGACCCGGTGGTCCACCAGGACCATGGCATCGGCCGTTTCCAGGGGCTGGTGAATCTGGATCTGGGAGAAGGGTCGGCGGAATTCATGCAATTATCCTATGCCGGCGACGATGTCCTGTATGTCCCCGTGGCTCAGTTGCATCTGATCAGCCGTTACTCGGGCGGCCCGCCCGAAGCCGCACCGCTGCACCGATTGGGTAGCGGACAGTGGGAAAAAGCCAAACGACAGGCCGCCCGTCAGGCGCGCGATACCGCAGCCGAACTGCTCGATCTCTATGCGCGGCGCGCCACCCGTGCCGGCTGGGCCTGCCCTCTGGATGATCAGGCCTACGCCGCCTTTGCCGCAGGCTTCCCTTTCGAGGAAACCCCCGATCAATCCGCCGCCATCGCTGCCGTACGCGCCGATCTGGCTGCCCCCAAACCCATGGATCGATTGATCTGTGGTGACGTGGGGTTTGGCAAGACGGAAGTGGCCATGCGCGCGGCTTTTCAGGCAATCCATGCGGGGCGCCAGGTTGCCTTGCTGGTCCCCACCACCTTGCTGGCCGAACAGCATTTTCAGAACTTTTCCGATCGTTTTGCAGATTGGCCGGTGCGGATCGCCGAACTGTCCCGCTTCCGCTCCGCCAAGGAAGTCACGGCGACCCTGCTGGCCCTGGAAGAAGGCAAAATCGATCTGGTCATCGGCACCCATAAACTGATCGGGGAAAACGTCCGCTTTGCGCGTCTGGGACTGGTCATCATCGACGAGGAGCACCGTTTCGGGGTGCGCCAAAAGGAGCGCCTCAAGGCTCTCCGTGCCGAGGTGGATGTACTCACTCTCACGGCCACCCCCATTCCCCGCACCCTCTCCCTGGCGCTCGAGGGACTGCGCGATTTCTCGGTCATCGCCACGGCCCCGCAAAAACGCCTGGCCATCAAAACCTTCGTACATCCCCAATCGGATGGTCTAATCCGTGAGGCAGTCCTGCGCGAACTGAAGCGCGGAGGACAGCTGTATTTTCTCTATAACGAAGTGGAGACCATGGAAAACGAGCATCAGCGCCTGAGCACGCTCCTTCCGGAAGCGCGCATCGCCGTGGCCCATGGGCAGATGCGCGAGCGGGAACTGGAACAGGTCATGCGCGATTTCTACCAGCAACGAGTCAATCTCCTGCTCTGTTCCACCATCATCGAAACCGGCATCGACGTGCCAAACGCCAATACCATCCTGATCCATCGCGCCGATCGGTTCGGTCTGGCTCAGTTGCATCAATTACGGGGACGGGTGGGGCGATCCCACCATCAGGCCTATGCTTACCTGCTCACACCGCCGGAAGACGCCCTGACCGCGACCGCCAAAAAACGTCTGGAAGCCATCCAGCAAATGGAAGAATTGGGGGCCGGATTTTACCTGGCGCTACAGGATCTGGAAATCCGGGGCGCCGGTGAAGTCCTGGGAGATTCTCAAAGCGGAGACATCCAGGGCGTTGGATTCAACCTGTACACCCAGATGCTCACCCAGGCCGTGAAAGCCCTTCAGCAGGGGAAAACCTGGGATCCCGAACGCCCCCTCGACATCGCCCTGGAAATCAACCTGCATGCCCCAGCCCTGCTTCCTGCCGCTTACTGCGGCGACGTCCAGGAACGCCTGGTTCTATACAAGCGTCTGGCCAACTGTGACACCGTCGATACATTGATCGATCTTCAGGAAGAACTGATCGATCGCTTCGGTTTGCTGCCAGAGGAAACCCATACGCTGATCGAATGTCATCGCCTGCGCATCCTGGGCCGACCCCTGGGAATCCGAAAGATCGATGCCCATGAAGAAGGCGCACTGTTTCAATTTTCCGCCCAGCCCCCCTTCGACCCCCTGGACTTCATTCACCTGCTGCAACGCCAATCCCACTACCGCTTGGCGGGCAATGATCGCCTGCGCGTGCAGTATCGGGCAGCGGAACCCCTGGAGCGTGCCCGGCAGGTCACCCGGGTCCTGGATACCCTGACCGCACTGATCCCGGCTTCCACGGAATCGGCAAAACAGGAATCACCTTAGCGTTCGTGATGCGCAATGTCAGAGAGCAAAACCCGCCATTCGGCAGGACCACTCTGATGTATCGAGTTGCCCGCACAGTCCACGGCCACCGTGACGGGCATATCCTCCACTTCGAACTCATAAACCGCCTCCATGCCCAAATCAGCGAAGGCGACTACCCGTGCGGCGCGAATTGCCTTGGAAACCAGATATGCTGCCCCGCCCACGGCAATCAGGGAAACCGAGCGATGTTTGCGGATGGCTTCGATGCCCGTGGGACCGCGCTCTGCCTTGCCGATCATCCCGATCAGCCCGGTCCGTTCCAACATGAACTCCGTAAACTTGTCCATGCGCGTGGCCGTGGTGGGGCCTGCGGGCCCCACCACCTCCCCTGCCACCGGATCCACCGGGCCCACGTAATAAATGAAGCGGTGCGTAAAATCCAGCCCTTCCGGCAAGGGTTCCCCACGTGACAACAACTGCTGGATACGCAGATGGGCCGCATCGCGTCCGGTCAGCAATTTACCGGTCAGGAGAAGCGTGTCGCCGGGTTTCCAATCAGTCAGATCTTCCTTCCGCACAGTCTCCAGATTCACCCGACGTGCCGTAGGCGCGGCGTGCCAGGTTACCGCAGGCCAGTCTTCCAGACGAGGAGGCGCAAAAGAGGCGGGGCCAGACCCGTCCAGAGTGAAATGGATATGGCGTGTGGCGGCACAGTTGGGAATCAGGGCCACGGGCAGGGATGCCGCATGGGTGGGATAGTCGAGGATCTTGACATCGAGTACCGTCGTCATTCCGCCCAATCCCTGGGCGCCGATGCCCAGGGCATTGACCTTGTCATACAGTTCGATGCGAAGGGACTCCACCGTGTTGGCGGGGCCCCGTGCCTTGAGCAGGCTCATGTCGATGGGCGCCATGAGGGACTCCTTGGCCAGGAGCATGGCCTTCTCGGCAGTTCCGCCAATGCCGATCCCCAGCATCCCCGGCGGGCACCACCCGGCGCCCAGGGTGGGGACGGTGGTCAAAACCCAATCCACCAGGGAATCCGAAGGATTGAGCATCGCCAGTCTGGCCTTGTTCTCCGATCCTCCGCCTTTGGCGGCCACGATGACTTCCACCGTCTCTCCCGGAACCAGTGACACTTGAATCACTGCGGGCGTATTATCCCGGGTGTTGCGCCGTTTTCCGGCGGGATCGCTCACGATGGATGCCCGCAACGGATTGTCAGGATTCAGGTAGGCTTGCCGTACGCCTTCGTTCACCGCATCATCCAATGAGCCGGACAGGTTCAGGCGTGCCTTCAGCCCCACTTTGAGAAAGACATTCACAATGCCCGTGTCCTGGCAAATGGGGCGATGACCCTCGGCACACAGGCGCGAATTGGTCAGGATCTGGGCCATGGCATCGCGCGCGGCAGGAGACCGCTCGTGTTCCCAGGCAACCCCCAGGGACTGGACATAGTCCACCGGATGGTAATAGGAAATGTACTGCAGCGCATCTGCAATACTCTGAACCAGATCTTTCTGTTCTATGCTGACCACCTGTTCTCTCCCGTAAAATAGCACCCGTGCCGGAAAACCTTGTGTGCGACTGTGGCTATAATAACGCTTCGTGCCCCAAAGCGGGGCATGAGGGAATTCCCCCTCGTGCCAGCGGCCCGATCTGCAGAATCTCTGAGGGAAAAACCATGTCGACTGAAGTGTTGCACCGTGAACATCGTCTTTTTGCGCCGGATGCCACTTGGGTTGCCCAGGCCAATGTTTCAGGTCACGCCGCTTACCTGTCCCTGGTCAGCGAGGCAGAACGCGACCCGGCGGAATTCTGGGGACGCCTGGCGCGAACCCACCTGGTCTGGAAAACGCCTTTCCAGACCGTTCTCAACGACCGCAATCCCCCCTTCTACCGCTGGTTCGAAGAAGGGACGCTGAACGCCTCCCACCTCTGCCTGGATGTCCCCATCGAACGAGGAATGGGCGAAAAAACCGCCCTGATCTTTGAGGCTGACGATGGAACGGTCACCACCCTCACCTATCATGCGCTTCATGAGCGTGTCTGTCGCTTCGCCAATGCGCTCAAGTCGCTCGGCATCAGCAAGGGAGACCGGGTCATCATCTACATTGCCATGTCCCTCGAAGGCATTATCGCCATGCAGGCCTGTGCCCGGATCGGGGCCATACATTCCGTGGTATTTGGCGGTTTTTCAGCCAAATCCTTGCAGGAACGCATACTGGATACGGGCGCACGCCTCATCATCACTGCCGATGGCCAGCAACGCGGGGGCAAGAACCTCCCGCTCAAGGCCATCGTGGATGAAGCCCTGCGCATGGGTGTTGAAACGGTCGAGAAAGTCATCGTCTATGCGCGAACGGGAGAAAGCATCCCTTGGGACTCCGCACGGGATCTGTGGATGAAACCCCTCGAGGAATCCCAGTCCCCGCTCTGCACTCCTACCTGGGTAGAGGCAGAACACCCCCTGTTCATTCTCTACACCTCGGGATCCACGGGCAAGCCCAAAGGCGTTCAGCATGCCACCGCCGGCTACCTGTTATGGTCCATCCTGACCATGACCTGGGTCTTTGATCATCACCCTGAAGACATCTACTGGTGTACCGCCGACATCGGCTGGATTACCGGGCATACCTACGTCAACTACGGGCCTCTGGCCGTAGGGGCCACCCAGGTCATCTACGAGGGAATCCCGTCCTGGCCCCATGCCGGACGATTCTGGTCGATGATTTCACGGCATCGGATATCCGTGTTTTATACCGCACCCACGGCCATTCGTTCCCTGATCAAGGCCAGCAACCTGGATCCCGAAATTCATCCGCAGCGTTTCGATTTGTCCAGTTTGCGTCTCCTGGGTACGGTGGGGGAACCCATCAACCCGGAAGCCTGGATGTGGTACCACCAACAGGTAGGGAACGGTCGTTGTCCGATTGTCGATACCTTCTGGCAAACCGAAACTGGCGGTCACGTCATCGCCCCTCTGCCCGGGGCCACCTCACTCGTCCCGGGCTCCTGCACCCTGCCCTTACCCGGCATCGATGCAGCAGTGGTCGATGAAACAGGGCAGGAGGTCCCGCCCGGACACGGCGGTTTGCTGGTCATCCGCCGCCCCTGGCCTGCCATGCTGCGAAACCTGTGGGGTAACCCGGAGCGTTTCCAGAAAACCTACTTTCCTCCCGAACTGAGGGGATACTATTTGGCGGGGGATGGTGCGGTCAAAGATGCCGCGACAGGTTATTTCACCATCACCGGACGCATCGATGACGTCCTCAACGTATCGGGGCATCGTCTGGGCACCATGGAAGTGGAATCCGCACTGGTGACCCACCCCCTTGTGGCAGAGGCTGCCGTCGTGGGAAAACCCGATGACGTCACGGGAGAAGCCATCGTGGCCTTTGTCGTCCTGAAACAGCAACGCCCCGCCGGCGCAGAGGCCCAACAGTTGGCTTCCACGTTGCGCCAGTGGGTCACCCAGGAAATCGGTCCGATTGCCAAACCTCGTGACATTCGTTTCGGGGATAACCTGCCCAAGACCCGGTCCGGTAAAATCATGCGTCGTTTACTCCGCTCTCTGGCCCGAGGGGAACCTCTGATCCAGGATGTTTCCACCCTGGAAAACCCGACGATCCTGGACCAGTTGCGGGAAGCCTTGTGAAACGCTGGCGCGGAATACTGATTGACCGCTATCTGGCGCGTGAGGTCCTGTCGGGTACCGGACTGGTCTTCACTGCCCTGCTCTTTCTGTTTTCCTTTTTCGATCTCATCCACGAACTGAACGATATCGGCAAGGGCGGCTATACCCTGTGGCAGATCGGCGTATTCGTCATCCTGGCTCTGCCGGGCCACGCTTATGAATTATTTCCCATTGCCACCCTGATTGGCACACTCTATGCGCTGACCACTCTTGCCCAGCATTCCGAAATCACCGTCATGCGCAGTTCAGGCATGTCCCGCCAGCGACTGGCCCAGTCCCTGCTCCGAATCGGCGCAGGATTCGTACTGGTGGCTTTCATTCTGGGGGAATTGATCATGCCATTCACGGAGGAAGCCGCACAACAATGGCGCTTGAAAGCGCTCAACAACCTGGTCGCCACCCAGTTCCGCTCGGGCATCTGGATCAAGGACAAGGGCAGTTTCATCAATATTCGTGAAATGATGCCGGATAATTCCCTGCAAGATCTGCGTATCTACGAATTTGACAACCACCGCCGTCTTCAGCGCATCAGCACGGCACACCGTGCCCTCTACCTGCAGGATCACGAATGGGAAATGAAGCAGGTGGAACGAACGATTTTCTCTCCCCAGGGCGTCGTCTCGGTGGTACATGAGGACCATGTGCGATGGGATTCCGTGTTGTCTCCCCAGGTGATGTCCACCTTGCTGGTGGAACCGGAACAGATGGCCCTTTGGAATCTTCGCTCCTACATCCAGCATTTGCGTGACAACCACCAGCAAACCCTGCGCTTCGAAGTCGCCCAATGGGGCAAGGTGTTCTACCCCTTTTCCAGTCTCGTCATGATGTTGCTGGCCCTGCCCTTCGGACTGCAACGCCCGCGTGCAGGAGCCGTGGGCGTGCGGATCATGATCGGGATTGGTCTGGGTCTGGGTTTTTATCTGAGTAACCGTTTTTTTTCCTATCTGGGACAACTCAACGGTTGGGGCCCCATTTACAGTACCACGGCGCCCAGCCTGGTTTTTCTGGGACTGGCACTATTCCTTGGCTGGTGGGGAGAGAAACGCGCCTAATATTGGCGCATGGTCAAACCCAGCAGGCGATCATGAAGAAATTGTCCTTCCTTGTCCACCAGGACCCAAAGCAGGCTGATTCCCGTCAGATACCCGGGAATCGCCAGAACATAACGCAGAAAGGCCTTTCCCCAGGAAGGGGGACGCCCTGTGGAATCCAGCAACTGAAGATGCCAAGTGCGCATCGGAATGGTTTGTCCTGAACGGTGCCAAAACCAGGAAAAGTAAAAACCTACCACGCCAAACAAATAGAGACGGTACCATTCTCGCCATTCGGGATGCAGCGCATAATGAGTCAGCCGGACGAAGGGAAGAGCTGCCGCAATGAGAACGCCCGCCACCAAAAAAACCTCATAGACCCAACTGATCAAACGGGGTCGCAAAGGCAAACGCGTCCATGGGCCGGCAGTCAAGGAGATTTCACCGCAGGGGCAGGAGTTCCGGGTAAGACGCCGGACGAAGGAACGGCGCCGGTGACAGGGGCGGGAGTCGGCCGAAGGCCGGGAACAGGCGCGGCTTGCGTCAAAACAGGCGTCCCGCTGGCAGTTGCCGAGGAATGATGCGCACGCCAACGGGACTTGATGGCAGCACGTTTTTCCGGGGGAAGCGCATGAAACACTTTATAGTTGTGGCGTGCCTGATCGCGGGTTGCCTTTGACAGATGGGTCCAGACGGGAATATTTTTCTGGAAACGCGCTTGTTCGGTGGGAGACAGTTTCGGGTAATGCTGAGCTGCGCTCAGCAGCCTCTTGCGTTGTACGGGGGACAGATGATCCCAGTCCCGGGCTGCGGGCGCCAAAATGGTCTGCTGTTGGGGGGTCAGAGAAGACCATACAGGTGCTGATGTGACCTCCTGCGCGCCTGCCATGCTCCATGAAAGTAGCAGGCAAGCCGCAATCAGCGCTTTTCCTGAAGCCATTCAGTGAAATCCTTTTGAGCCAGATCTTGAGGCGGTATTTCTGCTGCAAGAATCCTTGCCTCGAGCAACCCCGCATCCTCCTCCGACTCCTGATGTTTTGTCTGCCACCAGAAACCACAAAACACCAGAGAAAAAACCAGCAGGACCGTCATCAGGGACCAGCGTCCCGTGTAATTTCCCACTGCCAGATGAGTCCCGTTCAACGACCACCCGGTCCTCCCCTCCGTGGAAACCGACATCTGCGCAAGCACTCTTTGGCGCTGCGTACGCAAACGCGCCAACACGGAAGGATCAAGATCATCGGTTCCCTGATCCAGTTGCCGGCAAAGTAATTTTGCAAAAGTTCGTTCATCCATGGTCATTCAATCCCTGACTAGCCAAGACACGTGCCAGAGCATGTACGGCACGGGAACAATGGGTTTTGACGCTCCCCTCGGAACAGCCCATGATTTGCGCGGTTTCGGCCACGTCTCTCTCCTCCCAGTAACGCAACAGAAAGGCTTCTCGTTGACGCATCGGAAGATTTTGTAAGGCACCCTCGATCAAAACGAGTGTTTGTTTTTGATTTAATTGTAAATCCGGAACCAGGGAGATGTGTCGACCTTCTTCCGAATCCTCCACCGAATCAATAAGGTCAAAGTCTTCGTCTCCATCCTCTCTCCCCCGATTGAAGGACCCGACCAGGGGTGTCCAGGTGGAACGAACCTTGAAACGCCGGTAGTGGTCTCGGATCGTATTCTGGAGAATTCTCTGAAACAAGGGTGAAAGTTCCTCCACTGGCCGATCTGAATAGCTTTCAGTCAACTTGAGCATGGCATCCTGAACGATATCCAGAGCCGCAGAATCCTCCTGCACTGCATACACCGCCTGTTTAAAGGCGCGCCGTTCTGCACTTGCGAGAAATTCGGATATTTCCTGAAACGAAGCCAGCGGAGTCTCCCTTGCCCAACGTAGGGGGGAATGATAGCAAGAATTGGCCCAAACATGGCCGATTGCCAATTCTTTCTGCAACACGGCCAATGGCGCAAGAGTTGAGCGGACGCAAAAAAAGCACGGTCGCTGGGACGGTGCTTTTCTGGTTCCCTTCCAAAGCGGAAGGGAGGAATGGGGTGTCTGGCGGTGACCTACTTTCGCATGGGTAATCCACACTATCATCGGCGCTGTCTCGTTTCACGTCCCTGTTCGGGATGGGAAGGGGTGGGTCCAAGACGCTATGGCCGCCAAACATAAAACGCGTCGGCACGCACAAACTGGTTGAAGTAAAGTTCTGGGTTGATTGTTTCACGAACTCGCAGATGCCTGCGATTATAGGATCAAGCCTCACGGT
>NZ_DAHVHV010000035.1:0-21558 GCF_027317285.1 Ferrovum sp.
CAAGTCCGGCAAGGTGCTGCTCAATGAACGCGAGAACAGCAACGAAGACTGAGAACCCATGAGTCCCCTCTTCGAGGGCACTCTGAAAACATCCGGCGATGTTCGGATGTTTTCGCCAGGGGGGGACGGTTTCGGACATTTCCAGCATTACAAAAATTCCACGTTTTATCATTTGACTCCAGGATTCTTCTCGAACCTATTGCAAAATTTTGTGGCATACCATATTGTTTGGTCGGATTCTGCCGATTATACAAATGTAAATATCACTCCGTGAGTCGATATGTGGGGGACCATGAGTTTAAACTTGCGACAGGTGGCTCAAGTTTTGGCTGGGGCTAACGACGCTCTGATCATTACGGACGGAGAAGGGCGAATTCAGGATACCAATGCGGCCCATGCCCGCTTGACCGGATACACCCAGGACGAAGTGATTGGAAAGAATCTGTTCAGGATCCACGGAGGACTGAGCAGACCGGATACCTACAAGTCGGTCTGGCGCGAGATCAAACGGAATCAGAACTGGAAAGGAGAAATTTCCAACCGCCGTAAAACGGGTGAGGTTTATTCAGAAAATTTCAGTCTTTGTGCCATCAGCGACTCCGAGGGGAAGGCTCAGAACTTTATCGCCGTGATGAGCGACCTGTCCGACGACCATGGCCTCGATTCCGTGGCCTGGAAGCGGGCGAACTATGATTATGTGACGGGGCTCCCCAATCGCCAGTTGTTTCTGGAACGTCTGGATCAGGAAATCAGGAAATACCGCAGGAACGGTTCGCCCATGGCCTTGTTGCTCCTGGATCTGGATCGCTTCAAGGAGGTCAATGACACGCTGGGCCACATGAAGGGAGACGTGCTCCTGGAGGAGGCGGCGCGTCGAATTTGTTGCACCGTGCGCGAAACCGATACGGTCTCCCGTCTGGGGGGGGACGAGTTTGCCGTCATCCTGCCGGAATGCGCGCTGCTGCACGTTCAGCAGACTGCCCACGATATTACCGAAGCGCTCGCCCAACCCTTCGATCTGGGCGACGGGGACCGTTGTTTCATTTCGGCCAGTGTGGGCATTGCGCTCTATCCGGACAATGCGGAAGATCGCAATACCCTGGTGAAGCATGCCGATCAGGCCATGTATTCCGCCAAGGCGGAGGGGCGGAACCGCTTCCACTTTTTCCTGCCGGCCATGCAGCAGGAAGCCCAGAACAAGATGACCCTGACCAATGACCTGCGTCTTGCGGCACGACGGGGAGAATTATCGGTTCACTACCAGCCCATTCTGGATCTGGAGGATGGACGACTGAAGAAGGTGGAAGCGCTCCTGCGCTGGTTCCATCCCGGGCGCGGTGAAGTGGGGCCGCAGGTCTTCATTCCCCTGGCCGAGGCGTCTGGATTGATCCACGAGATCGGAAACTGGCTCTCCTTCCAGGTGATTTCCCATATCGCCCAATGGCAGCAGCGATTTGGACAAATCATCCAGGTCAGCGTCAACCGTTCCCCGATTCAGTTTGACCAGGGGGATGCCCTCTGGCTGAAGCAGTTGGCGGGGCTGGGACTGCCCGGCAACTGCATCACCGTCGAAATTACGGAGGGCATGCTGCTGAAAAAATCCGAGCGTATCCAGCAAAGTTTTCTGGATTACCGCAATCATGGGATAGAAGTTTCCATCGATGATTTCGGCACCGGGTTTTCCGCCCTGTCCTACCTCAAGCAATTCGACATCGATTATCTCAAGATCGACCGTTCCTTCATCTCGGAAATCACAGTGGACGAAAGCGACAAGGCGCTCACCGAGGCGATCATCGTCATGGCCCATAAACTGGGCATCAAGACCATTGCGGAAGGGGTGGAAACCCGCGCGCAACACGACATGTTACGGTTGTTCGGCTGTGACTACGCCCAGGGGTTCTGGTATTCCCGCCCCGTGCCAGCGTCCGCTTTTGAGACCATTCTGGGGAGAACGCAAACGGAAGAGGGCAGTTTCTTCTTTCATCGGGCGTGACTTCCCTCTGCCGGATCATCGTCCGGGCATCAGATTGCGCATGCCCCGCATCATTTTGGTCATTCCTCCCTGGGAGAGCATTTTCATCATTTTCTGCATCTGTTCGAACTGGGCCAGGAGGCGGTTGACTTCCTGAACCTGCACGCCGGAGCCCAGGGCAATGCGTCGTTTGCGTGAGGCCTTGAGGAGTTCGGGGCGCCGCCGTTCGAGGGGGGTCATGGCGTTGATGATTCCTTCGATCCGGCGCAACGCACGGTCGTCCGGTGCGGCGGCACCGGGGGTGAGGCCCCGGCTCAACTGGGCTGGCAGTTTATCCATCATGGCCCCGATTCCCCCTGCTTTGCGCATCTGTTGCAACTGGGATTTGAAATCCTCCAGGTCGAAACTTTGTCCCTTCTTGAGCTTTTTGGCCAGTTTTTCCGCTTCCACCTGGTCGACGGAGCGTTGGGCTTCTTCGATCAGACTCAGGACGTCGCCCATCCCCAGTATGCGCGAGGCCATGCGTTCCGGATGAAAAGCCTCCAGGCCGGTCAGTTTTTCACCGACCCCGATGAACTTGATGGGGCGCTGCGTGACCTGGCGAACCGACAGGGCGGCGCCGCCGCGCGCATCGCCATCCAGTTTGGTGAGGATGATCCCGGTGAGCGGCAGGGCATCCCCGAAGGCGCGCGCCGTATTGACTGCGTCCTGCCCCTGCATGGCATCCACCACGAAGAGCGTTTCGATGGGGTGGACGGTTTGGTGAAGGCGCTGGATTTCCTGCATCATGGCGTCATCGATGGCCAGGCGTCCGGCGGTATCCACGATCAGGACGTCGTGGTAATGATGGCGCGCATGATCCAGGGCGGCGCGCGCAATCTCTTCGGGGGGCTGGTTTGCAGAGGAAGGGAAGAAATCCACTTCGAGCGATCGGGCCAGAACCTGGAGTTGTTCGATGGCCGCAGGCCGGTACACGTCGCAACTCACCAGAAGGACTTTCTTTTTTTGCTGTTCCTTGAGCCACTTGGCCAGTTTGCCCGTGGTGGTGGTTTTTCCTGCCCCCTGCAAGCCTGCCATGAGAATGACGGCCGGGGGCTGGGTGGCGAGGTTCAGGCCTTCGTTCTGTTCTCCCATGAGGCGGGTCAGCACCCGGTGGACGACTCCGATGAAGGCCTGTCCCGGCGTCAGACTGCTCAATACGGCCTGCCCCAGGGCTTCACTGCGCACCGTGTCGACAAATTCCTTGACCACGGGAAGTGCCACATCGGCTTCCAGCAGGGCAATACGGACCTCACGCAGGACATCCTGGATGTTGGATTCGCTCAAACGCGCCTGTCCGCGCAAGGTTTTCAGAGCGCCGGTCAGACGTTCGGTAAGTTGATCGAGCATGGAAGGAGAAGCCTCATCGAAGGTTGAGAGTGGTAAACTATCGACACTATGGTCAACACCTCCCTTTATTTTATCACTGCAGCGCTTTATCTTCTGCTGGGGCTGCGGGATCTCATTTCCCGGCAGCCGGTACCGGCCGGAACGACCGATGGTCAGTCATCATCCTGGCGCGCCCAGGGTCTGCTTTTTCTGACTCTGGTGGTGCATGCCGCCTTGCTGCACCGGGTCCTCTTCGCTTCTCACCAGATGGTGTTGTCGCTGGGGAATTCACTGTCCCTGGTGGGGGCAGCGACCGTTGCCATGTATTGGCTGGCCAGTTTTCGCTGTCGTCTGGGGGTCCTTCAGTCTGTCCTGATGTTGATCGTTGCCGGGCTGGTGCTGGCTCCGCTCGTTCTGCCTGCCGAAAAACCGGTGGAATACAGCCACCTGCTGACGTTCAAGATCCACCTGGTGATTTCCCTGATGGCCGATGGATTGTTCGGCGTGGCGGCCCTGCATGCCGTTCTCATGAGCGTCATGGAACAACGTCTGCACAACCATGACCGCCCTTTCACGCCTCTGGGCCCCCTGCCTTCACTGGTGGCCATGGATGCCCTGCTCTTCCAGATGATCTGGGTGGGTTTCCTCCTTCTGACGGCGACCCTGATCAGCGGGATCTTCTTCTCCGAAGCCCTCTTCGACAAACCGCTGGTGTGGAACCACAAGGTGATTTTCTCCCTGCTGTCCTGGGTCGTCTTTGCCGGGCTGTTGACGGCCCGCCAACTTTGGGGAATCCGGGGGCGGCGTGCGGCGCGCTGGACCCTTGCAGGGTTTGCCCTGCTGCTGGTGGGGTATCTGGGCAGCAAGTTTGTGGTGGAGATCCTGCTTCATCGTGGATGAACTCTCCTGGGGCTGGATGCTGGCAGGGCTGGTCTTGCTACTGGTCCTGTCGGGGTTTTTTTCCATGGCCGAAACCAGCATGATCGCGCTGGACCGCTATCGCCTCAAGCACTTGGCGGCGCACCGTTCGGGTGCGCGCCGGGCCCAGTTCCTGTTGCAGCAAACGGAACGTTTGCTGAGCATGCTGCTGCTGGGAAACAACCTGCTCAATGCAGCGGCGGCTTCCATCGTCACGGTTCTGGTGGTGCGCTGGGTCGGCGGCGGCGGGCTGACCCTGACGTTCAGCACGCTGCTGGTGACGCTGGTCATTCTGGTGTTTTCCGAGATCACGCCCAAGATCATCGGAGCCACCTGGCCCGAGCCCATTGCGCTGCGCATCAGTTTCATCCTGGTCGGGTTGTTGTGGGTATTTTCGCCGGTCATCTGGTTCATCAACCTGTTCGTGCGGGCACTGCTGTTCCTGATGGGCCTGCGCCGGCGTTCCCAAACCCGGGCGCAGGGGTTGGGGCTGGATGAGTTGCGCCTGCTGGTGCTGGAGGGCGGCGGGTTTTTGTCGAGCAACCATCAGGATCTGATTCTCAACCTGCTGGAACTGAACCAGATGACGGTGGAGGACGTGATGACGCCGCGCTCACGCATCGAGGGGGTCGACATCGACGCGGACATGACCGAAATCATGGCGCAGTTGGGGACAGCTCGCCATACCCTGCAATTACTGTATCGGGGAACACCGGATGCGGTGGTGGGGGTGGTCCATGTGCGCAAGATTTTCAATCTGTTCCAGCAAGGCGGGATCACCCGGGAAGGGCTGATGAGCGTGATGCGCCAGCCCTACTTCATTCCGGAGGGAACGGCGCTGTTGACACAACTCCAGAATTTCCAGAAAACACAGCATAAGGTTGGACTGGTGGTGGATGAGTACGGTGAATTGCTGGGGTGGGTCACCGTGGAAGACATTCTGGAAGAAATCGTCGGAGAATTCAGCGGGCGTTCCCATCATCGGGATTTGTTCACCCGCGAGAGCGCGCACACGGTGTTGGTGGATGGAGATTGTTCCCTGCGGGACCTCAACCGGAAAGTGGGGACGGCCTTTCCGGTCAACGGCCCCAAAACCCTGAATGGGCTGATCCTGGAAATTCTGGAGGACATTCCGGAACCGGGAACGGCGCTCAAGGTGGCGGGTTATCCTGTTGAAATCGTGCAGACCCAGGATCGTCGGGTGCGGGTGGCCCGGGTGCATGTGACGGAGGAGGATTCTGCTGCCCCGACCCAGGAGGCGGGGGAGTGACGCCGTTCCTGGAGGGACTGGTGGCGGCCTTGCTGGGGGTCGGGTTGGCGCATTGGGGGCAACGGGGCCTGGATCAATGGATCGATGGGCTCGATGAGGACCGGATTCCCTGGGTCAGTCAGCAAATGGTCTGGGTCCATGATTTCAGGGCCCATCATCGCTCCCTCTTTCCCGGCCTGGTGGCGTTGAGTGCGCTGACGACGCTGTGGCTGGGCCGGGCAGACCTGCAAGGCTGGGCTTTCGTCGGGTTACAATGGGGGCTGTTGTTGCTGGCCTTCGTCGACCTGGAAACCCAGTTGCTCCCCGATGGGCTGACCCAGCCCTTGTTGTGGGGAGGGCTGGTGTTCCACGCACTGGGTGGAGGCGTTTCCCTGGAACAGGGCGTCTGGGGCGCGGTGTTGGGGTACCTGATGCTGGCCGGGGTGTACTGGGGGTTCCGCGGGTTGACCAGGCGGGAAGGCATGGGGCAGGGGGATATCAAATTGCTGGCCGCCATTGGGGCCTGGATGGGTGTGGCACAATTGCCTTTGATCCTGATGGGAGCCGCATCCCTGGGCGTGGTGGGGGGGCTGTTCCTGGGATGGCGTCAGGGGATGAGGGTGGCTTTCCCTTTCGGGCCCTTCCTGATTCTGGCTACCGAGTGCGTTTTGTGGGTGAATTGGCAAGGGAGAGGAGCATGAGCAAGTTTATTGTGGGCGTTACCGGGGGTATTGGGGCTGGAAAGTCGACGGTGGCCAGTTTGTTTGCCCGATATGGGGCCGGGTTGGTGGATACGGATGCCATATCCCGGCAAATGACGGCCCCGGGGGGCGCCGCCATCCAGGCGATTCGGGAGAAATTCGGGGAAGCGTTCATCAGCGAGGATGGCAGTCTGGACCGGACGGCCATGCGCAATCATGTCTTCAATCATCCCCCCGCGCGCAAGCAACTGGAAACCATCATGCATGGCCGGATCCGGGAAGCAGTCCATGCGGCCCTGGACGCGGCCACCCAGCCCTACGTTCTGCTGGTGGTTCCCCTGCTGATCGAGGTGGGTTCCTATCGCCCCCTGCTCTCCCGGGTATTGGTGGTGGATTGTGAGGAAGAACTTCAGGTTCTGCGGGCATCCCAGCGTCCGGAAATGACGCCGGAAACGGTCCGGGCCATCATGGCCGCCCAGACCGATCGTAAAACTCGCCTGCGCGTGGCGGATGATGTGATCGATAACAACGGAGACTTGCAAAGTCTGGAGACGGTGGTGAAAAAACTGGATCATCAGTACCGCCTCATGGCCGAGGAACAGGCCCGCTCCTCAGGCCTCTCCTGAATTGGCGGGGGACTTGCATATCTCTCTGGTTTGCGTCAGAATTTCACCATTGCTCCGAAGGGCCCCCCGGTGATCCTATACGATTTCCCGTTGAGTGAGCAGGTTCGTGTATTTTTGCGCCTGACCACGTTGTTTCGACATGTTTTTCATTTCCTGCAGCGTGACGATCCCCTGGATCATCATGCCGCCCTTCTTTCCCTGTTTGAAATCATCGATGCGACGGCTCGTGCCGACGTCAAGTCCGACCTGCTGCAGGGGCTGGAGCGGCAACGGGGGATATTGTCGTCGCTGCGACGCAACCCGGACATCGATGCCGGCACCCTGGACAAGACGCTGAAGGAACTCGATGAGGCCATCGAGAGTTTGCATGCTTCCAAGGGAAAGTTTGCGGAATGCCTGCGCAATCATGAAGGATTGATGGCCATCAAACAGCGTGCCAACCTCCCCGGCGGGGTATGCGATTCTGACATGCCCACCTATCATTACTGGTTGTCCCTGCCGGTCGAGGTGCGTCGAAGCCATTTTTGCGCCTGGGTCGCTCCGCTGCTTTCCACGCAGACCGCCCTGGAACTGCACATCCGGCTGATGCTCGAGAGCGGCAAGTCCTTCCCCCTGGAGGCGCGCAACGGGCTCTATCAGCAGAACAAGGTGGGGGCCGACGCGCGCCTGTTGCGGGTGGGCATCGAGGAAAAGTTCCGGTGTGTGCCGGAAATCAGCGCCAACAAATACCAACTCAATGTCCGTTTCCTGGAAATGGACGAAACCACCCGCACCGGGGTCATGTCCGGCCTCGTTCCCTTCGAACTCATTTTCTGCAGTTTTTAACCGGGAACCGGGTCAGGCCGGATGAGGTGAGGGGAGCAGGGTGGTGCGAATCTTTTGTAACGCCCGAACCTCGATCTGACGTACCCGCTCGGCTGAAATTCCCCACTCGTCAGCCAGGTCATGGAGGGTGATGGGCGGGGCATCTTCGTCCCGTAACCAGCGGTCCTCGATGATCTTGCGACTGCGGGCGTCCAGCCGGTTCAGGGCTTCCTTCAGGTCTTCATGGCTGTTGCGCGCGTTTTCGCTGGCTTCCAGGGTTTCCCGCGGGCCTGCTCCTTCATCCGCCAGGTAGGCTACCGGGCTGACCCAGTGCTCGTCGTCCTCCGGTCCCGGATCCAGCGAAATATCCTGACCCGACAGGCGGGTTTCCATTTCGCTCACATCTTCCGGGCGAACCCCCAACTGTTCTGCGATCTTGCGGGTTTCGTTTGGAGAAAGGGAACTGAAACCGGGTTTGAGACTGCGCAGACCGAAGAATAATTTGCGCTGCGCCTTGGTGGTGGCGATTTTGACCAGACGCCAGTTACGCAGGATATATTCGTGAATTTCCGCCTTGATCCAGTGTACAGCGAAGGAAACCAGGCGCACGCCGCGCTCGGGATCAAAGCGCCGGACGGCTTTCATGAGCCCCACATTGCCTTCCTGGATCAAATCGGCCTGGGGTAAACCATAGCCGCTGTATTGGCGGGCAATGGACGCCACCAGGCGCAGATGGGAAAGAATCATGCGTTGTGCTGCACCCAGATCATGGTGGTCACGCAGGCGCCGCGCCAAACTGACTTCCTCCTCGGCGCTCAGCAGGGGAACCCGTGCAATCCGTTGCAGATAATCTTCCAGACTTCCCGAATGGGTGGGAGTCAGATAGTGGTCAGCGGTCAATTCCATGGACTCATATCCTCCTTGACAAGGGTATCTTAGCACTCTTTGCATGAGAGTGCTAATCGGCGCGTGAGTTCCTTTGTCCCACCAAGGAGGCAAAAATCCCGCCCAGCGTAGAGATGAGAACGAGTGCGCCGCCGTCGCGCAGGTCTGGAGGAGGGAGGTCGAGGGTGATTTGAAATAAGGCGCCGAGGGCATGAGTGAAGGGGATGATCAGCGTGAGTGCCCAGAAGATGCCCGCCCAGGCCAGAAGCCCGGCACCTGCCCCCAGCAGGGCACCATAATAGGCAAAGGGACGGCGTTGATAACAAAGGGAGGCGCCCAGCAGGTTGAGCAGGGAAAGCGCTTCCCGTTGGCGTAACGCCTGCTGGTGCGTCTGGTAGGCGATGAAGAGAAAGGAGAGAACGGCGAAGAGCAGGGCACAGAACCCCAGAATCGATTCGGCCAGTGTGCTGACGGTCTCCAGTCGTTCGGCCCAGAGCCGGTCGCTGCGGATCTGGGCGACTCCCTCCCGGTGAGAGAACGCCTGCTCCAGTTGATTGAAACGGGCGGGGCTGGGGTCGCGCAGGTGCAACACGAAGGCGCCCGGCAGGGGATTTCGGTCCAACGCCTTGAGCGCAGGGGCGAGATCGGGAGCGCGGCGCAGGGAATCCAGTGCCTGGGCGGGCGAGATGTATTCAAAGGCGCGGATCTGGGGATTGGCCGCCAGGGAATCCCAAAGGGCGTGGGTCTGGGTTTCATTGGCCTGGTCCGTCATGAACAGGGTCAGGGTGGGCTCGGGAAGCGTATCCCGGGCCCAGTGGCTGATTCTTTGCCAGAAAAATCCGGTACCCAGAGACAGGGCGACCAGTATGCCCAGAAAGAGCAGGGATATCGCATGGCGCAGGGGTTGACCAAGGATGAAAGACCTGGCCTGCCGGAAGGCATGGGCATGATGATGGAGCCAGATCCTCATGGGTCGATCCCGATGCGATGCGGTTCAGGTGTGTTCAGCGTGAGGGTCCGCGCCTTGGGCGACAGCAGGTTCCCCCCCGGCAGGCCGGCCGTCACCACGGTTACTCCGCCCTGATGGAAACTGCCCAGCAAATTCTCCAGCAATTGCCGTTGTTCCTGGGGCCAGCCATGGTAAAAATCATCCACCAGCAGTAATACCGGATACCCGCTGATGGCCCGGGCGACCATCAGACGTTGACGCGCATTCTGGGACAACTGCCGGGCCTGCAGGGCGGACTGACCGTCCAATCCCACACGCTGCAGTGCATTCTGCGCCCGGGTCAGGCGTTCCGCGCGGGGCAATCCCTGAATTTCCAGGGGGAGGGCGACATTGTCCAGCAGGGAATGCCCTTCCAGAAAACCGGGGTCGGGAAAAACCAGGCCCATGCGTTGGCGCAGGCGGCTGCGCGCCGAGGTCCCCAGTCGATAAAGATCCTGTCCATTGAAGGTCAGGGTGCCCGAGGTGGGTTTCTCCAGGCCGGCCATCATGCGCAGGAGGGTGGATTTGCCGCTCCCCGGCGGTCCGACCAGATGCAGCCACTCCCCCGCGCCCAGGGTCAGGGAGAAATTCTCGAACAGGTTGGGATGTTCGGGGTAACGTTTGAAAATTTCCTTGAGTTCGATCATTCGATCAGGGCATCCACATAGGCATCTGCGCGGAAGGGGTCCAGATCTTCCGGTCCTTCTCCCACCCCCAGAAAACAGACGGGAATGGGCCGTTCCCCGGCAATCGCCGCAATGACCCCCCCGCGTGCGGTGCCGTCCAGTTTGGTGATGATCAGGCCGGTCAACTGGAGCGCATCGTCAAAGGCCTTGACCTGAGCCAGGGCATTCTGCCCCGTGTTGGCGTCGAGGACCAGCAGGATCTCGTGCGGGGCGGTGGGATCCGCCTTGGTCACCACCCGTTTGACCTTGCGGATCTCTTCCATCAGGTGTAACTGGGTGGGCAGCCGTCCTGCCGTATCCGCCAGGACGACATCGATGCCACGCGCGCGCGCGGCCTGGATGGCGTCGAAGATGACGGCGGCCGAGTCGCCTTTTTCCTGGGTGATGACGGGAACGTCATGGCGGTCGCCCCAGGCCACCAGTTGGGCCACGGCGGCGGCGCGAAAGGTATCTCCGGCGGCCAGCAGCACTTTTTTATTCTGGTTCAGGAAATATTGGGCCAATTTGCCGATACTGGTGGTTTTTCCGGCCCCATTGACGCCCACGAACAGAATGACCTGGGGGCCCTCTGTCGGCGGCGCGGACAAGGGCCGTTCGAGGGGGCGCAGAAGCGCCATCAGTTCATGCTTGAGCAGGGGTTTCAAGGCTTCCCCCTCTTCGATGCGCTGCCGCCGCGCTTCCTGCTGCAGGGCGTGAATCAGCCGCCGACTGGTGGAAACCCCCACGTCGGCAAGGATCAGGGTCTCTTCCAGGGTTTCAAACCACAGGTCGTCCAGTTTTTGTCCAAACAAACCGGAAAGCCCCTGCTGCAATTTGTCCCGACTACCCCGCAATCCTGCCTTGAGACGACCCAGCCAGGAGGGTGATGCGGAAGAAGAAATGTCCTGGGGGGCTTTTTTGAACAGACCAAACATTGGACAATAGCCATCTGACGGAAAAAACAAAAGGGGATTTTACTCCAAATGAAAGGAGAAGTTCGGATTATCGGGGGGCAGTGGCGGGGCCGGCGGCTGGCGTTTCACGACCGCCCCGGACTGCGTCCCACCCCTGCCCGGGGCAGGGAAACCCTGTTCAATTGGCTGGGCCAATCCCTGACGGGATGGCATTGCCTGGATTTGTTTGCGGGCAGCGGTGCCCTGGGTTTCGAGGCGGCTTCCCGGGGCGCCGCACAGGTCGTCCTGGTCGAGCAGGATCGGTTGGCCTGCGTGGCCCTGCGGGCCAATGCCCAGCGCCTGGGGGCTGACGGCGTGACCGTCCGGCAGGTTCAGGCCCATGTCTGGCTGGAAACCGATCCGGCGACTTATGATCTGATCTTTCTGGACCCGCCTTTCGGGAGTGATGAAATGGGTCGGGTATGGTCTGCGTTGTCCGCCCATTTGCGTCCGGGCGGGTGGATTTACTGTGAATCTTCCCGAGGTATGTCAGAATCCGACCTCTGGCGCGAGGTTCGATGCACGAAAGTGGGGCAGGCTCGGTTACAATTGTTTCAACGGCGCTGAAGCGAACCGGTCCGGCCTGCGGTCGGGCGCGCGCGTACTTGTAGATGAGGATCCATGGGCCAGCAAACATTTATCCGTGCTGTTTATGCCGGAACCTTTGACCCGATGACCCTGGGACATGAGGATCTGGTGCGGCGCGCTTGCGGGTTGTTCGATGAGGTGGTGGTGGCGGTGGCCGACAGTCGCCCCAAACGACCCCTGTTCACCCTGGAAGAAAGGGTGGAAATGGCGCAGGCGTCTCTGGCCCGTTTCGAACGGGTCGTGGTGGTGGGGTTTTCTGGTTTGCTGGCAGATTTCGTGCGCTCGAGGCAGGCCCGGGTATTGATCCGGGGGCTGCGCGCCGTTTCCGACTTCGATTTTGAATTTCAGATGGCCGGAATGAACCGACGCCTGCAACCCGAGGTCGAAACTTTGTTTCTGACCCCTGCCGAACAATATCTGTTCATCTCGTCAACGATGATTCGTGAAATTGCCGGGTTGGGTGGGGAAGTGTCGGAATTTGTCAATCCACTGGTGCATCAGAGATTATTGGATAAACTGAAAGCAGTTGGGTAACGAGGATCAAGTATATGGCGCTGATGATTACCGATGAATGTATCAATTGTGATGTCTGTGAACCCGAATGCCCGAACGAGGCAATTTCCCAGGGGGCCGAGATTTATGAAATCGATCCCGGCAAGTGCACCGAGTGTGTCGGGCACTACGATACCCCCCAGTGTCGTGAGGTGTGTCCGGTGGATTGCATTCCCATGAACCCGGATTACCGGGAAAGCAGGGCAGAACTGGAACGAAAATATCAGCGCTTGATGAGTGCCAAATCCTGAAGGGGAACACCCGATTATGAAAACCAAGGCACCCAAGGGTGTGAAACGATGGAAGTTGGGGTTTGCGCTGGTCCTGTGGGGCGGGTTGTCCGCTCTGGCCCACGGGGAAACGTCGGGGCCGGGAGGGTCGCTTCTGGTCGTTCCGACCCCGCCGGCTCCTGAAGCGGTTCGTACGCCGCCCCTGCCGGTTCAGGAGTTGACGGCGCGCTGGGTCTACCAACTGCTGCTGGCGGAAATCGCCGCCCAGCGCGGGCACCTCGGTCTGGCGACCAAGACTTACCTGGATCTGGCCCGCACCACCAAAGATCCGCGCGTGGCCCGTCGGGCTACCGAGGTGGCGTTGTACGCCCATGATCTTCCCGCCGCGCAAACCGCCCTGGCGTTATGGTTGAAAGAAAACCCCAAGTCGCCGTCGGCCCGTGAAACCCTGGGCGGGCTGATCCTGTCCCAGCCCAATCTGATCGATGCCTTGCCCATTCTGGCCCCCTTGATCGCGGCGGACCGCAACAGTGCCGGGGACGATTTTCTGGGGCTGGACGTCGTCCTGGTCCAGCATCCGGACCATGCCCATGCCCTGGCGCTGGCGCAGCATTTGACGGAACCCTATCCGGAAGTCCCCGAAGGGCATTACCTGGTGAGCACATTGGCGGCCCAGGATGGAAAATTCGATCTGGCGCTGACGGAAATCCGGGCGGCTTTACGGCTTCGTCCGGACTGGGAGATGGGCGTGGCGCTGGAGGCTCAGCTCCTGCAGAAGAGTGATCCTGACCAGGCTCAGACCCTGTACCATTCCTTTCTCGACAAGCATCCCGAGGCGCGCGAAGTACGCCTGCAATACGCGCGTTTCCTGGTGGAACAAAAGGATTACGCCGGGGGGCAACGGGAATTCCAGACTTTGCTGCAGGCAGATCCGGGCCAACCGGACCTGTTGCTGGCGGTGGGGTTGCTGGACATGCAGTTGAAGAATTATGCGGCCGCCGAGGAAAAATTCAAGAAGGTCATGGCGGGAGAGTACCGCGATCCTGACCGGGTCCGGTTTTATCTGGGGCAGGCCGAGGAAGAACAGCACCATTGGGAACAGGCCATTCAGTGGTACGAGGCCATTTCCGGCGGGGAACAGCATCCTCTGGCCCAGATCCGGGTGGCCTTGATCCTGGCACAGCAGGGGCAGACCCAGAAAGCCCTGGACATGCTGAGCCGGATGCCCGCCCCTTCTTCTGAACGGCTGGAGCAGAGAACCCTGGCTCAGGAACAGATTCAGCGCGATGCCGGCGATGACCAGGGCGCTTTCGATACCCTCAGCCAGGCGCTGGCCACCTTGCCGGATTCGCCCGACCTGTTGTACGAGCGGGCCATCGTGGCAGACAAACTGAACCGGTTCGACGTGCTGGAGAAAGATCTGCGCCGCGTCATTGCCCTGCGTCCGGATTATGCCCATGCCTACAATGCGCTGGGGTACAGCATGGCCGAGCGCAACATACGCCTCGACGAGGCAGCCGACCTGATCCGCAAGGCGTTGTCCCTTTCTCCCGACGATCCCTTCATCATCGACAGTCTGGGCTGGGTCCAATACCGTGAAGGACATTTCCACGAATCCGTGGACACGCTGAAACGCGCCTTTGCAGCAGACCCCGATCCGGAAATCGCTTCCCATCTGGGTGAGGCGCTCTGGGCCACGGGAGACCAGACCGAAGCCCGCCAGATCTGGGAAAGCACGCTCAAGGATCATCCGGATAATGCGGCATTGCTGGCGACCGTCCATCGCTTTCTGCATTGACGGGGCCGGTCATGAGGGGGGGGCGCGCAATCCTGTGGTGCGTGGCATCGGGTTTGAGCGGTTGTGCCCTGTGGAGTTCCGGCCCCCAGGGGGACCTGACCCTGGGACGAGGCACGGTCCAGGGTTGGCGACTGGAGGGGCGCATCGCCGTGCGGCAACCGACGGGGAGCGAGAGCGGCCAGCTGGAATGGCAACTGCACGGAGAGGCGGAACAGCACCTGGAATTGCGTTCGCCGCTGGGCACCACCGTGGCCTTGGTCGACAGTTCCCCCCTGCAGACCCACCTGACCCTGTCGGATCACCGTGACTATCGGGCCAGCGATCCCACGACGCTGACCCAAACCGTTCTGGGCTATGACCTGCCCCTGCAAGGGTTGCCCTGGTGGTTGCGCGGCCGGCCGGATCCCGGCCTGCCTGCCCAGATCGAACAGGATGCCGAGCATCATCCCTTGCGCCTGTCCCAGCAGGGTTGGGTCGTGACCTACGCCGACTGGCGGATGGTGGGCCGTGAGTGGTTGCCGGGGACGATCCGCCTGGTCCGGGAGGATCTGCAGATCCGGATCAAGGTCGATCACTGGGTGCTGGAACAGAAGGAATGAACCGGGGCCGAAAAACCGAAGGGGCCTGGTGGCAGGCGCCTGCACCCGCCAAACTCAATCTTTTTCTGAAAGTGACCGGGCGGCGCAGGGATGGATACCACACCTTGCAGACGCTCTTCACTTTTGTGGATTTTGGGGATACGCTCGATTGCGAAGTGCTGGATTCGGGGCGGATCGAGCGGGCGGAAACGATTCCCGGGGTCCCCGAAGACCAGGATCTGACCCTGAGGGCGGCGCGTCTGCTGCAGGCGCGCGCAGGCGTGAGATTGGGCGCGCGTCTGCGTCTGCACAAGCGTATCCCGATCGGCGGCGGGTTGGGGGGGGGCAGTTCGGATGCGGCGACGACCTTGCTGGTCCTGAACCAACTCTGGGGAATTGATTGGGCGCGTTCGCGCCTGGCGCACCTGGGCCTTGAATTGGGCGCTGATGTGCCGGTCTTTATCGGTGGGGAAAGCGCGCTCGCGGAGGGGGTGGGAGAAGCCCTGATGCCGGTGTCGGTGCCGGAACGCTGGTATGTCATTGGCACGCCGGGTGTTTCAGTGTCGACCCGGGCAGTGTTCTCTGCGCCGGATTTGACAAGAAACTCATTACCCGTCAAAATACGGGACTTTTCTGGAAGGGAGATCGGGAACGATCTGGAGCCCGTGGTCCGGCGCATGCACCCCGAAGTGGCGCGTTTGCTGGATTGGATGGGTGGATTTGGAACCGCCCGGATGAGTGGGTCGGGCAGTTGCTGTTTTCTGGATTTTTTGACCTGCTCCGAGGCAAACCAGGTGTTGAAGCGGTTTCCTCCGGGGTATCAGGGTTTTGTGGCACACGGACGACAGTGTCATCCGTTGTGCGCGACAGGGTAGTGCTGCAGGGGAGTCGCCAAGTGGTAAGGCACCGGATTTTGATTCCGGCATTCGTAGGTTCGATCCCTACCTCCCCTGCCATCGATTCAGTTTAGCCGTCGTTTGTCAGGAGTTTCATGTCTTCTACCGATTTGATGGTGTTTACCGGCACCGCCAATCCCAAACTCGCAAGCGAAGTCGCGGCTTACCTCAACATTTCCGTGGGGCGTGCCACCGTGGGGCGCTTCAGCGATGGTGAGGTCATGGTGGAGATCCTCGAGAATGTCCGGGGTCGGGATTGTTTCATCCTTCAGTCGACTTCCGCGCCCACCAACGATCATCTGATGGAAATCATGGTGATGTGTGATGCCCTGAAGCGTGCTTCTGCAGCCAGGATCACGGCAGCCATTCCCTATTTTGGCTATGCCCGCCAGGATCGGCGACCCCGTTCGGCCAGGGTGGCCATCTCTGCCAAAGTGGTGGCGAACATGCTGCAGGGCGCCGGCGTGGATCGGGTATTGACCATGGATCTGCACTCGGACCAGATTCAGGGTTTTTTTGATATCCCGGTGGATAACGTGTATTCCACCCCGCTTCTGCTGGGGGATATCTGGCGTGCCGGTTATCAGGGCCTGACAGTGGTTTCTCCCGATGTGGGGGGGGTGGTGCGGGCTCGGGCGCTGGCCAAGCGTCTGGAAGCGGATCTCGTCATCATCGACAAACGTCGTCCCAAACCCAACGTGGCCCAGGTCATGAATGTGATTGGTGATGTGGCCGGGCGGACCTGCATCATTCTGGATGACATGGTGGATACGGCCAATACCCTGTGCGCCGGAGCCCAGGCGCTCAAGGCTCATGGGGCTGAGCGTGTCCTGGCGTATATCACCCACCCCGTCCTGTCGGGCGGTGCCGCCCAGCGGATCGACGAATCGGCGCTGGACGAAGTGGTGGTGACGGATACCATCCCTCTGACGGGGGCTTCTCTTACCTGCAGAAAAATTCGCCAGATCGGCATCGCAGAACTCATGGCGGAAACCATGCGCCGGATCAGCGATGAGGATTCGGTCAGTTCCCTGTTCATGGAATGACTTTTTTGTACGTCCCTCCGGCTGGTCGCGGTCGGGGGTTTTAAACACTCAATCACTAAAGGACGAATCATGGAAATCACGATTACACATCGCACTGCGCAGGGCACCGGAGCGAGCCGCCGCCTGCGCCGGGCCGGCCGGGTTCCCGGCATCCTGTACGGGAACGGTCAGGAGGCACTGGCCATCGAGTTCGATCATAACGAACTTTTTCACAAGTTGCGCCAGGAGGCCTTCCATTCTTCCGTGATTTCCCTCGATCTGGATGGGAAGCCCCATCCGGCATTGTTGCGCGATGTGCAACGACACCCCTTCAAACAGTTGATCCTGCATGTGGATTTTCAACGGGTGGATGTGAATCGCAAGTTGCACACCAAGGTTCCGCTCCACTTCGTCAATGGCGACAACTGTCCGGGAGTCAAGCAGTCCGGGGCCATCGTCAGCCATATCCTGACGGAAATCGAAGTGCTTTGCCTGCCGGGAGATTTGCCCGAGTACATCGAAGTGGATCTGCATGATCTGACGGTGGCTCATCCTTTCCATGTGGCCGATCTGAAAGCACCGGCCGGGATCGAATTCGCCGCCCTCCACAAGGGCGAAAACCCTGCCGTGGTGGCAGCAGTTCTGCCCCGTGCAGCGCGTGCCGAGGAAGATTCGACCGCTTCGGCGGTGTCGGTGGCCGATGTGCCGGCCACCAGTCAGAAAGCGCCTGCGGCGGACGCCCCCAAGGGGGGGAAGAAGTAAGCGCAGCCCTTGCCATCGTGTCCTGCAGAAAGGGGTGAGGGAAGGTGCCCATCCGTCTGATTGCCGGATTGGGGAATCCGGGGGCAGCCTATCAGGATACCCGCCATAATGCCGGGTTTTGGGGCATCGAGGCCCTGGCCCGGCAATGGCATCTGGACTGGCACCGTGAGTCCCGTTTCCACGGGCGGGTTGCCAGGGCGGATCATCCTTTTTCCAGCTGGTTGCTTTGCCCCGAGACCTTCATGAATTTGAGTGGACGGTCGGTGGCCGCCCTGGCCAATTTCTATCGGATCGACGTGGCGGAAATCCTGGTGCTGCACGATGAACTGGACTTGCCGCCTGGCGTGGCCCGCCTGAAACAGGGCGGCGGTTCCGGGGGGCACAATGGCCTGAAGGATCTCATCGCCCAGTTGGGGAGCCCTGACTTCTGGCGCCTGCGCATTGGGATCGGTCATCCCGGACCGCACCAGCCCGTGGCGAACTATGTTCTGCACCGTCCCTCGAAAGAGGATCAGGCTGCCATCGATCTGGCGCTGGAACGGGGCCTGTCCGTTTTCCCCCTGGTGATGACGGGGCAGTTTCGCCCTGCCATGAACGAATTGCATAAACCGCTGTCCCCTCCTTGAGGAGTATGGAATATGAGTTTGAAATGCGGGATCGTCGGGTTGCCCAACGTGGGGAAGTCGACCTTGTTCAATGCCCTGACCCAGTCGGGGATCGCCGCCGAGAATTATCCCTTTTGTACCATCGAGCCCAACGTGGGTGTGGTGGAGGTTCCGGATCCCCGTCTGGCGGCCTTGGCGGAGATCGTTCGTCCCGAGCGGGTGGTGCCTGCCGTCACCGAATTCGTGGACATTGCAGGACTGGTGGCCGGAGCCTCGAAGGGGGAAGGTTTGGGAAACCAGTTTCTGGCCAATATCCGGGAAACCGATGCCATCGCCCATGTGGTGCGTTGCTTCGAGGATTCCAACGTGATTCATGTGGCAGGTCGGGTGTCGCCTCTGGAGGATATCGATACCATCGATACCGAGTTGGCCCTGGCCGACCTCTCCACCGTGGAGAAGGCTCTGGTTCGGACCCAGAAAATGGCCCGCGCCGGAGACAAGGAGGCCATCCGGTTGCAGGGGTTGCTGACTCAGGTCGAGGCGCGCCTGAATGAGGGGCATGCGGTCCGCGCCCAGGGGCTGGACGAGGATCAGTTGCAAGCCCTGAAACCCCTTTGTCTGATGACGGCCAAGCCTCTGTTGTACGTGGCCAATGTGCGGGAGGACGGGTTTGCCCGCAATCCGCTGCTGGACCAGGTCGAGGCGCGTGCCCAGCGCGAGGGCGCGTGGGTCGTGCCAGTGTGCGCGGCGCTCGAAGCCCAGATGGTGGATCTGGAGCCGGAGGACAAGGCCCTGTTTCTGGCCGACATGGGGATGGAAGAACCGGGACTGGATCGGCTGATTCGGGCGGCCTACCGTTGTCTCGGACTGGAAACCTACTTTACGGCGGGCGTCAAGGAAGTGCGGGCCTGGACCATCCCGAAGGGAACCACTGCGCCTCGAGCTGCCGCAGTCATTCACAACGATTTTGAACGGGGCTTCATCCGCGCCGAAGTGATTGCCTATCCGGACTTCATTGCCTGTCGGGGTGAAACCGGGGCCCGGGAGGCAGGAAAAATGCGCCTCGAGGGAAAAGATTACCGGGTACAGGACGGGGATGTCATGCACTTCAGGTTCAACGTGTAGTTCCCCTCCGTACGGTATGAAACAGTTGGGACCGGGTTTTTGGGGTAGGATGAAAGTCGTATCTGGTGGGCGATATTCCCATCAATGTTCGGGAGGTGGATCATCGAGACGATACACATGGAAGGCAAGGGGAAGGGGGCCGTGTTGCTGTTGCACGGCTTGTACGGAACGCCCCAGCAACTCCAGTATATTGGCCGCAAATTATGCGTGGTGGGCGGCTATACCGTTCATATTCCCAATATTCAAGGCTATTCGGTATTCGATGAACCCGTTCCCAGCGACACGACGCCCTGGGCCTACTGGAGCGAGCAGGTAGAGGCCAATTTCGATCTGTTGCGCCGGGAACATGACCGGGTCAGCGTGGCGGGTTTGTGTATCGGCGCCAATCTGGCCCTGAATCTGGCGACACGGCGCAGCAGCGATCTGCATGCGCTGTGCCTGTACTCGGCCCCCCTGCGTTATGACGGCTGGAATGTGACGCGCATGCGCTGGCTCAAATATCTGGGGTACTACACGCCGTTCCGCTATTTTCTGTCGCTGGCAGAGCGCCCCCCCTATGGTTTGAAGGATGAACGGATCCGTCAATGGGTGGCCACCCAGATGGAAAAACGGGGGACTTCTGCCATCGGTTCCTCACGTTCCCCCCTCAAGGGGGTCTTCGAAACCGAGAAGTTGATGAAGTCGGTACGTCAAAACTTGCACAAAATCCACGCGCCTACCCTTATAATACACGCTATCGAGGATGATCTGGCCAGTCCGAGGAATGCAACTCAGATCGAACGGGGAATTTCTTCCCTTCAGGTACGCAAGGTCCTTCTCGATAATTGTTATCACATCATCACCATGGATTTTGAAAAGGAGCGGGTAGCCCAGGAATCGCTGGCTTTCATAGCGCAACAATCAGATCGACATGATCTGAAACAGCGTCCCAAGTTGCGGTTGGCGGGCTAACAAAACATGAGTTCATTACCCATCATACAAAAAATGCTTGTGGAGGAGTTTGGACTGACCCGGGAACAGGTTCAGCCAGATTCCAAATTGGAAGAATTAGGCGTGGATTCCCTGGCAACGGTGGAATTCATGTTCATGCTGGAAGATAAATTCAAATTGCAAATGACGGGAGAACCGGTACCCCTGAAGACCGTGGGGGATATCGCCCGTGAAGTGGATACCATGGTTGTTCAGCAGGGCATCACTCTGGACGAAGCAGACTGATCCCCCTCTTTTCCAATCGGTTCTTGATGGATTCGCGTTCATGAATACAGACTCTGCAGGCGCACAACGCGTCGTCGTGACGGGCATGGGCGCCCTCAGCCCCCTCGGGGAAGGGGTTGAGGCACTGGTTCTGGGCCTGGAGGCAGGGCGTTCCGGTGTCCGTTATCTGGAGGTTCCCTGGGCCAGTTCTTTGAACTCCGCCTTGGCGGCACCCGTTCTGACCCCCGTGGAATCCCGTTTTACCAAGTTGCGTCGCTTGACCCTCGACCGGGTGGCCCAGCTGGCCCTGTTGGCGGCGGGGGAAGCATTGACCCAGGCGGGCCTGGAACTTTCCGGGGAGGAAGGACTGCACTGCGGGCTGTTCTGGGGAACCGGCATCGGAGGAGCCACCACCCTCGAGCAAGCCTATCATGAATCTTTTCTGGATGCCCAGGCCCGTCCGCGCCCCACCACCATCGTGGCTTTCATGGCGAATGGATCTGCGGGGCAGTTGAGCATCGAATTCAAGATTCGGGGCCCCAGTTTTACCTACAGTTCCGCCTGCTCCTCCTCTGCGGTGGCGTTGGGCGAAGCCTTCCTCGCGGTGCGGCACGGACGCGTCCGTTATGCTCTGGCCGGGGGAAGCGAGGCTTTGCTGACCCAGGGCGTGATGAAAGCCTGGGAATCGCTCCAGACCCTGGCCAAACCCGATCCCGTGCACCCTGAAACCTCCTGTCGTCCTTTTTCCGGGGATCGTTCCGGGTTCATCCTGGGCGAAGGGGCGGGGGCGCTGGTACTGGAGACCGAAAGTTCGGCGCAGGCGCGGGGGGCCACCATCCTGGCCGAAATCGTGGGGTACGGAAATACCACCGATGCGGGGCACATTACCCAGCCCGATGCCGGGGGACAGGCCCGCGCCATTCAGGAAGCCCTGCGCATGGCACATCTGGCGCCGGATCAGGTGGATGCCATCAATGCCCATGGGACCGGGACGGTGGTGGGGGATGGGGTGGAAACCCGGGCGCTCAGGATCGTTTTTGGAGATCGGGCGGCACGCATTCCCATCAGTGCCACCA
>NZ_DAHVHV010000036.1:0-21535 GCF_027317285.1 Ferrovum sp.
GGCGGGTCTTGGAGGTTGCCTGATCCACCACGGCCTGACGCAACCCCGCATCGAAGATGTTATAAAACGCCAAGGGTCCCAGGGACCAGAAGGAATTCGGGGCCGTAGCCAGTGCGCCGTACCCGTTGTTTTCAAATCCGGCCAGCGCCATCAGCGAAATGGTCGGGAAGAAAGCGGTTCTGGCCACGCCGACCTGATCATTGGCCGCCACGATGTTCCGCTCTGCAGCTGCGATATCCGGTCGCCGTTGCAGGACTTCCGAGGGAATGACCTTGGGAATGGCCGCATATTGGGCATGGTATATCCACTCGGTATCCGCCTTCAGGGTAAAGGTGGACGGTTCCCGCCCCAGCAGTACCGCAATGGAATGCTCATAGAGTGCCCGTGCGCCTACCGTTTTGGCCACCTGTGCCCGGGTTTCTTCCAGAAGCGCCCTGGAACGGGCCACATCCAGACCGGAGGTAATCCCCACGTCATGCCGTTGTTGCATCAATTCGAGTTCATGCTCATAATCTTTCACCGTCACTTCCAGCAAACCAATTTCCGAATCCAACCCTCTCAACTTGACGTAATCACTGGCCAGCAATGCTTCCAGACTGAGACGCGCCGACTCGATATCCGCCTTGCTGGCTTGTGCCGATGCCTCGGCGGAAGCGATGGCACTTCTGATGGCGCCCCAAAAGTCAATCTCATAGACGAAGCCTATCCCCCCAATCGTATCACCGTTGACATTGGCCTGATTCCCGTTACGGTACAAGCGATGGGCAGATTGGCGGTTGGTGGTGACATCGCCCATAAAATTGACCTGAGGATACAACTGGGCATCCTGCTGCGTCAGGAATGCCGTGGCCTGCTCGTACCGCTCCAGCGCTTCCTGAATCACAAAGTTGTCGCTATTAAGTTCCTTCTCCATCTGATTCAACGTGGCGTCATTGAAGTACGTCCACCAGTCACCCCGCGATTCTGCATCCGCTGGGTGCACCAGACGCCATGGCCCGTCTTCCTTGAAGACCCCGCTCTTCCAGTTGTCGGGGCGATGGTAATCGGGAATGAAGGAACATCCGCCCAATAGGGCAATGGTCAGCGCCGAATAGAGAAATGTGCCCAGTGGTTTCATGTTATTTTCCTGGGGCTGCCTTGGCAGGCATTACGGTGACTTTTTCTCCTTCGAAGATATAATCCGGTGGGCTATCCACCACATTATCCGACGTGGTGACTCCCGCCAGGACCTCCACATCGCGCCCGAAATCACGCCCCACATTGATTTTCTTCAGTTGAATACGGTCATCCTTGTTCACCACGGCTACCCGTATTCCATCGGTCCTCAAAATGAGTGCACTGGAAGGTACACGCAGACTGTTACCTTCTTTTCCAGACAGGCTGAACTTGACCTTCGCATAGTCTCCTGGGGATAAACGCTGTTCGGAATTATCCAGAATCAACTCGGCAAGCATGGTTCCAGTTTTCTGACTGATGTTTTTTGAAATCTGTATGACGGTACCGTTGAATACGCTATTCGGATACTCGGGGACCTCCAGCGTAGCCTCTATACCCAACTTGACCATGGGCACATAGAACTGTGGGACAGGGACATAAAGACGCAGGGGATTGATCTGGGAGACCGTAAACAATTCTTCCCCCTTACCCGCATCGATCAGTGCACCAATATCGGTCTTCCGGGCAGTTACCACCCCATCAAACGGAGCCCGCAACTTTTTGAAATCTTCAAAGGCCTGTACGTTTCCAAGATCGGCTTCGGCGCCTTTCACCTCCGCCTTTTGTACTTCCAGATTGGCTACTTTCTGATCCCGTTCCTGTTTCGAGACTGCATCGGTCACCACTAACTTCTGCCAGCGATCTGCCGTGATTTGAGCCAAAACCTGATCCGCTTTAGCCTTGAGAACTTTGGACTTGGCTTGTTCGTATTGTTGGTCCAAATCGGGCGTGTCGATCACGGCCAAGACATCCCCTGCTTTCACCCGATCGCCGATATCGTGGTACCAGAACTTGAGATAGCCATTGACGCGCGCAAAAATCGGCGCCTGATAATAAGCCTGAATATTCCCCGGTAAAATCAGACTGGCCGTTTTATCACTGCGGTACGGATGTAATACCTTGACCGAGGGAATGGCCTGGGCTTCCGTCCAGACATGCAATTCGCGGGCATCTCGGTCACGAGAAAAAATCCCCCATACCGCCAAGCAAATGGCCAGTACCCCCGCAACCCATGCCATCGGTTTGATGCTTTTTTTGGGAAGACTTTTTAGTTCATCGATATCAAACAGATCTTCATCCTGCATGGCTGGCTCCATTCATTTCTTCTGATCGGCCTTCAAGACCGTTACCCTCATCGCTTTCCACGTCAAACTTATCCTTGGCATGGACCAGACTAAACACCACCGGAACAAATAGTAACGTCGTCACGGTCGCAAACATCAGTCCCCCGATGACTGCGCGCCCCAAGGGAGCATTCTGTTCTCCACCTTCTCCCAGTCCCAACGCCATCGGCGCCATCCCGATGATCATGGCCAATGCCGTCATGCACACCGGTCTGAAACGAGAGTATCCGGCTTCGATCGCGGCCAACGTGGAATTCTTGTTGATGGCCAGACGTTCCCGCGCAAAACTGATCACCAGAATACTGTTGGCCGTCGCCGTCCCCATACACATGATGGCACCGGTCAGTGCGGGCACAGAGATTCTCGTATGGGTGATGAATAACATCCAGACAATCCCCGCCAACGCGGCTGGCAACCCCGTAATGATCACGAAGGGGTCCAGCCAGGACTGGAAGTTCACGACGATCAACAGGTAAATCAGCACGATGGAAAATACCAGGCCCATGAGCAGACCCGAGAAGGAAGATTCCATGATGGGTACCTGACCCAGCAACCGCACCGTGGCCCCCTTGGGAATGGACCCCTTGGTCTGTTCGATCAGTTTATGCACATCCGAGGAAACGCCCCCCAGATCGCGATCCTGAGTCGTCGCCAGCAAGTCGAAACTGGGCATGATGGTGTAGTGGGTCACCACCGCATCGCCCCGGTCGCGCGTAATACTGGCGAGGGCACCCAACACCTGTACTTTGTGCGTACTGGCGCTGCTCACCAGGGTGTTCTCCAGATCCGACAAGGTGTCCACCCGATATTGGGGGGTTTGTACCACGATCGGGTAGGATACCCGGTTTTGTGGATTGAGCCAGAAGGTCGGTGCCACCTGAAAACTCCCCGATAACGTGCTGACCAAACTGTTCGTCACATCCATTTCCGAAAACCCCAGGGTTTTGGCCAGGATCCGATTGACGTTCACATTGAACTGGGGATAGTTGGTGGACTGCTGAACCCGCGCATCGGCAATCCCGTCGATCAGTTCCAGTTTGCTGCGCATCATCTGGATGTATTTGTAGTTTTCATCCCAGTTAGGGCCACCCACCTGAATATCGATGGGGGCCGGTGATCCGAAATTCAGGATCTGCCCCACCATATCCGCAGGCAAGAAGGCAAACTCTACGCCAGGAAAGTGTCTCGGCAATGCACGCCTCAGTTCTCTGACGTAGTTTTCCGTGGGGTGATGATCTTCCTTCAATGAGATCATGATGTCCGCATCCTGAGGACCGATGGTTCCTGTGTTGATGTACGCCAAATTGATAGGGAACACGGGCAGCCCGATGTTATCCACGATCCCTTCCAGTTCCTTGGACGGAACGACGGTCCGAATGTAGGCATCGATCTTGTCCGTCAACGAGGCGGTACTTTCTACCCGGGTTCCCACCTGGGCACGGATGTGCATTTTGATCTGCCCACCATCTACTGCAGGGAAAAAGTCTCTGCCCAGAAATGGGAGCAGGACAAAAGAAACCATGACCACCGACATATAGATGGGAATGAAGCGTTTGCGATTGCTCACCGCCCGTTCCAGCATACTGGTATATCCCCACCTCAGGGTCGTAAAACGTTTCTCAAAACCATGCTGAAACCGATTGAGGGCAAGAAGAACCTTTACCATGGGCCCTTTTTTCCCCTCGGGTTCATGATGGGCATGATGATGATCATGGGCCTTCAAGAGGAAGTTGGCCATGGTGGGCACAAAGGTCTGGGACAGAATAAAGGAGGCGATCATGGCAAAGACCACCGCCTCGGCCATGGGAACAAACAGATACTTGGAGACCCCGGTCAGGAAAAACATGGGGATAAACACGATACAGATACTGAAGGTCGAAACAAAAGCCGGTTGGACAATCTGCCCCGCCGCTTCGGTAATAGCCACCCGCACCTTCTTGCCCATTTCCAGGTGATGATTGATATTCTCGATCATCACCGTGGCATCATCCACGAGAATCCCCACTGCCAGAGAAAGTCCACCCAAGGTCATGACATTCAGGGTTTCGCCCAGCATGGACAAAACCGCAATGGAAGAGAGGATACACAGGGGAATCGATAAACTGACAATCAAGGTTGAGCGCCAACTGCCCAGGAACAGCAAGATCATCAAACTGGTGAGGAGTGCCGCCGTCACCCCTTCCCGAACCACGCCGGAAATGGCTTCCTTGACAAACACCGATTGATCCGCCAATTGCTGTACTTTCAGTCCGTCGGGAAGACCCGCGAGCAGTTTGGGGACCATCTTTTTGACATCGTCCACAATGGTCAACGTCGAGGTGTCCCCATTTTTGAGAATGGTCAGCAAGACGGACTTTTGACCATCCACTTTTACGATGTTGATCTGGGGTGGATAGCCATCCCGGATATAGGCCACATCCCGCAACAAGATCGCAGGGCTCTGAGCCTCGTGGATATTGGATTTGGACTGTACCACCTTGACCGGCATCTCATTCAGTTCCTTGAAATCCACCGGACTGTCATTGAGATAAACGTTATATTCGAACCTGCCGATTTTTTCCGTCCCCGCCGGAATGATAAGGTTCTGTTCCGCCAGAGCTTTTCCAATGTCTGCGGCCGAGACCCCCTTGGACTGCATGGCAATGGGGTTCAGATCCACCATGATTTCGCGCACCTTACCGCCATAAGGGGAAGGAACTCCGGCCCCCTCCACCGTTGCCAGTTGGGGACGCATGAAGTTCTGGCCGATATCGAACAGGGTCGATTCACCAAACTTTTTTCCGGACAGCGCCAACTGGATGATGGGCACCGTTGCCGCGTTATAATTGAGGATCAGGGGAGGCGTGATCCCAAAGGGCAACTGACGCAATACAGTTTGTGAAATGGCCGTGACCTGGGCCATGGCGGTGTTGACATCGACATTCGGTTGAAAAAAGATCTTCACCACCCCGTAGCCGGGCAGCGACTGGGATTCGATATGCTCGATATTGGTGACCGTACTGGTCAGGTAACGCTCGAAGGGATAGATGACCCGCCCCGACATATCGGAAGGAATCATGCCGTTGTATGTCCAGACGGCGCTGACCACCGGTATTCCGATATTGGGGAAAATATCCGTCGGGGTCCGGATGACGCTAAAGATCCCCCCCAGCATGATCAAAATCGCCATGACGATGAACGTATATGGCCGATTCAGTGCTAACTTTACAATACCTGACATCATAGAGTTGAATCCCGATCTCTAAACATAACCATCTCGAACGTGCTTCAGAGCAAGTTTTGAAGGGGGGTGGGAAAGCGGAAGTCGTCAGCCGATCAATGCCGAAGACGCGAAAAATGCTGGTCGGCAATTGCCTTCTGTGCGGGGGTCAGCGTGTTGTAGAAATCCTTCAGAGCCTGATCCATCTTTTCAAATTCCTTGAGGCGCTGACGCATCAGGGCAATGTGCTGGTCGAAACGCACCGGCGCCGGCTGCACATCCGTCTGCTTGCCTGCCGCCGCAGTCTGATCCCGAATTTCCTGAACCGCGCTCAGGGTATCCTTCGCGTAACGATCCCAGGCGGCTTGCTGACCCGGATTCAAATTCAATTCCTGTTTGAACTCATCGAGATGCCGCTGCGCATTCCCTACGGGATCTCCGTGCGACCCGGGTGCAGGCGCAGGCTCATTGGGCGGCGGCGGCGCGGCAGGATAATCCTGGGCATACGCGCCAGTCACGCTGAGGGCCATCAATAACATCGTCATCCGTAAGGCTTTTTTCATCATTGTGTCTCCATTCTCAGTCATCGTCATCACCACCGAAGCCACCATCACCAAAACCCTCCATTCCCCCACCATCCATCCCGCCAAAGCCCATGTCCATCCCGCCGAACCCTCCATAGCCGGGATAGTCGCCTCCGTAGCCACCGCCCATCATCATGGGACCACAGCCCGCCAGCGACAGAAAAAGGACACTCATCCAGAGCGATTTTTTCATCGTACCTCCTTCAAAACCATTTCCAACCCGCGCACCGACCCCCGTTGAACTGGATTGGTGCGCCATCCTATCGACTGTTGGGAAGACACATTGTAACGAGTTGTAACTCGGCTATTCCGATCCCTCCTAAACTCCCATCAGTCGGGCAAGCATCGCCCCGGGGTCGGCAGCACGCATGAAAGTCTCCCCCACCAGAAAGGCGTGGATGCCCGCCTCCCTCAAAGTGGTCACCTGTGCCGGGGTAGCGATACCGCTTTCGCTGATCATCAAACGGTCTTCAGGGATTTGGACACGCAACTCGAGGGATGTCTCCAGGCGGGTTTCAAAAGTCCGCAGGTTGCGATTGTTGACCCCGATCAGGGGCGAATCCAGTTGCAGGGCCAGAGCCAGTTCCCGTTCATCATGAACTTCCACCAGTACGGCCATCCCCAGGGCGTGCCCCAGGCTCTCCAGTTGATGCAGACGCGCCAAATCCAGTGCGGCCACGATCAACAGGATGGCATCGGCCCCCATGCAGCGGGCCTCGTAAACCTGGTAAGGGTTACAGAGAAAGTCCTTGCGCAGAACGGGCAGGGAACAGGCTGCGCGGGCGGACTGCAGGTACGCCGCACTCCCCTGAAAATATTCCCGATCCGTCAACACGGACAAACAGGCGGCGCCATGCACGGCGTAAGAACGGGCAATGGCTGCGGGATCAAAATCTTCCCGCAATACGCCCTTGCTGGGACTGGCCTTTTTGATTTCGGCAATCACGGCAGATTGCCCAACCTGTATCCTGTCCCGAAGCGCTGCCGTAAAATCGCGCAGGGGCGGGGCGTCGAAAACCTGTTCCTTGAGTTGGGCCAGAGGAACGCGGACCTGTGCTGCGGCCACTTCCTGGGCCTTGGTGGCCATGATGGCAGACAGGATATCGCTCATGTCCGACTCCAGGACACCAGATCTTCGAGCCGTTGGCGGGCGGCTCCAGAGGTCAGCGTGGCCCGCGCCAATTCCACCCCGTCACGGTGGGAAGTCGTCACGCCCGCCACATAGAGGGCGGCTCCCGCATTCAGCAGGACGATATCCCGCGCGGGTCCGGCTTCATCCTCCAATACGGACAGCAACAGACGACGGGATTCCTCGGCATTCTTGACCAACAGTCCATTCAGGGGAGCAGGTTCCATGCCCACCTGATGCGGATGAAACAGGTATTCACGAATTTCTCCCTCGCGGAGTTCGGCCACATGGGTCGGCCCGGACAGGGTGATTTCGTCCAACCCATCGCTCCCATGAACCACCATGGCGTGACGCGTACCCAATTGACGCAGGACTGCCGCCAATCGTTGGGTGAAATGGGCCGCAAAAACCCCCAGTAACTGGTTGGGCGCTCCCGCCGGGTTGGTCATGGGCCCCAGCAGATTGAACAGGGTGCGTACACCCAGTTCCCGCCGCACCGAAACCGAATGTTTCATGGCGGTATGGTGGTGGGGCGCAAACATGAACCCGAGCCCCCACCGGTGCAAGGATTGCTGGGCTCGTTCCGGGGTTGTGCTGGCCATACCGATCCCGAGAGATTCCAGTACATCTGCACTCCCCACGCTGGAGGAAACGGCCCGTCCGCCGTGCTTGGCCACCCGCGCCCCGGCAGCCGCCGCCACAAATGCCGCCGTGGTGGAGATGTTGAAGGTATGCATGCCATCTCCTCCCGTACCGCAGGTATCCACGACATGGGCCAGTCCGGTGGTATCCACCTTGACCGACAGGGAGCGCATCACCTGCACTGCAGCCGCCAATTCCGTCACTGTCTCACCCTTGTAACGCAAGGCAGTCACCAACGCCGCTGTCTGAATGGGCGTCGTGACCCCATTCATGATGTCGCTCATGACATCCGTCATCTGATCATGGGTCAGATCATTGCCGGCAAAAAGAGCTTCCAGCGCCTCACGGGGTGTCACCGGAGACCTCGCGCAATTCGAAATCGTGGGTGATCTTGGCAGTTTTTCCAAGCATGATACTGGCTGAGCAGTACTTGTCTGCGGACAGGTCGACGAAACGCCGGACCTGTTCGGCTTTGAGATTTCGTCCCGTCACCACGAAGTGGAAGTGGATATGGGTAAATACCTTGGGGTCTTCCTCCGCGCGCTGCGCCTCCAGTTCCACCACGCAGTCCACGATGTCGGCACGCGCCCGTTTCAGCATCATCACCACATCGAAGGCCGTACACCCTCCGGTTCCCATCAGAACCGCCTCCATGGGACGTACCCCCATATTGCGTCCACCTGCTTCCGGCGCCCCATCCATCAAGAAAGTGTGACCACTGCCACTTTCCCCCAGAAAACTCATCCCTTCAACCCATTTCACTCGTGCTTTCATGGTGTTCCTTGTCCTGTGTTCCCTGATTTACCCTCTCACCGCTGATCGTGAGGATTATACAACCGACCCGAGCGGCGCATACCATTCTGCCGGGACAAAAAAAACCCTCCTGGGCGGAGGGAGAGGGAGAGAGAAACGCTGGGAGTGAATCCTGCGGGTAAAGTTCACTCCGCCGTCAATGTTCGATTGGGCGTCTGGGGCAGGCGCGGCATGTTCTGCACCGGGAATTCTCCCGTCAGACTGTTGAGAAAAGCCACGATATCCTGGACTTCCGCCTCCGTCAGGGTCTTCCCCAACTGGGAGCGCGCCATGACACGCACCGCCTCGTCCAGAGTCGGAACGGACCCGGTATGAAAATAGGGCGCGGTCAACGCCACGTTGCGCCATGTCTGGACACGCCACAGGTGCTTGTCCGACGCCTCATGCGTGACATTGAAACGACCGTCATCCTCCATCAGCCGGTATTTGGCCACATAGGGGTTGTTCTCGACAAAGATGGGGAATTTCTGGTAAAACCCCTGCCCTGCCGGCATGGAAGGACCGGCAAAATCCGGCCCCGTATGGCAGGCCGTACAACCGATCTTCTCGACGGTTTTCATGCCACGCAAGGCTTGCTCGGAGAGCGCCGTCTTGTCTCCTTTCAGGTAGCGATCAAAGGGGCTGCGGGGAGTCAACAAGGTCCGCTCGTAGGCCGCAATGGCTTTGGCAATGTTCTCGTAGGTCACCGGATTCTGTGCGCCAAAGACCGTTTCAAACTGGCTGACATAACCCGGAATGGCACGAATGCGCGCCTCTGCATCGGCCGGAGAATGCATCCCCATTTCCACCGGATTCACGATCGGCCCCTTGGCCTGATCTTCCAGCGTGGCGGCCCGACCATCCCAGAACTGTACGCTCAGGAATGCCGAATTCCACACCGTGGGCGCATTGCGCCCTCCTTTTTTTCCGCCAACGCCCACCGAGACCGGTCGGTTATCCGTTCCGCTCCCCATCACGCTGTGGCAGGAATTACACGATACGGTGCCGTCCACTGAAAGCCGCTTGTCAAAATACAACTGCTGTCCCAGGGCAATCTTGGCGGCGCTCATGGGATTGTCTGCGGGAATGGGCGGCGCGTCGGGCAGCGGCTCAAAACTCCAGGCGGACGAAACTGCGCTCCACATCGCCCAGGCGGAGAGCAGGAGAAGGGTTTTTTTCATGAGGACTCTCCACAAATCGAGGGTGAAAGAAGAAATTCCTGAGGTTTCAGTCTAACACCCGGACTTGTTTAGAGTCAATATAAAACAGAGGTTAGTTTTATAAATCCAATAGTAATTTACAAAACTGACTCATGAAGAAAAGGAAGATCCGCAGCCACAGGTCGTTTTGGCGTTGGGATTGCGAATGATGAACTGCGCCCCTTCCAGATCTTCCTTGTAGTCGATCTCGGCACCCACCAAATATTGGTAACTCATCGGGTCGATGAGCAGGGTCACCCCATTCTTGACCATCTGGGTATCGTCTTCGTTGACCGTGTCCTCAAAAGCAAAACCGTACTGGAACCCAGAACACCCCCCGCCGGTGACAAACACACGCAATTTCAAGTCCTGGTTGTCTTCTTCATCGATCAGCGCCTTGACCTTGTCGGCAGCGCTGTCGGTCAGAATCAGGGGCGCAGGCATTTCTGTGAGAGCATTCATGGAATTCTCCTGAAAAATTCGGGTTAGAATGGGTCCATTGTAGCAGTTTTTGAATTCCCTGCCGAAAACCTCAAGGCAGAATCGGAACCTGGGTCAACCCCAGGGTTTCCGGCCAGTCAAACATCAGGTTGGCGTTCTGTACCGCCTGCCCCGCCGCGCCTTTGACCAGGTTGTCGATCACCGCCAGGACCACCACCATGTCCCCTCCCTGGGGATGATGCACCGCGATGCGGCAATGGTTGGAGGCCCGTACCGAACGGGTTTCCGGGTGACTGCCGGGCGGCAGGATATCGACGAAGGGTTCATTCGCGTAGCGCGCCTCGAACAGCGCTTGCAGATCCACATCCCGCCGGGTCAGGCGGGCATAGAGGGTGGCGTGAATGCCCCGGATCATCGGAAGCAGGTGAGGAACGAAGGTCAACCCCACCTCACGTCCCGCCCCCAATGCCAGACCCTGACGAATTTCAGGCAGGTGACGGTGTCCCGGTACCCCATAGGCCTTGAAATTATCCCCGGCCTCCGCCAGCAGGAGCGGGACCTCGGCCTTCCGCCCCGCCCCGGACGCGCCCGATTTGACATCGGCAATGAGGTGGTTCAGGTCCACCACCCCGGTTTCCACCAGTGGCAAAAACCCCAGTTGCACCGCCGTCGGATAGCATCCGGGATTGGCGACCAGATTGGCGCTACGAATCGAGTCCCGATTGACTTCCGGCAATCCGTACACGGCTCCCTCCACCAGATCCGGACAGGCGTGGGTCTGGGCATACCAGGATTCCCACTCTGCCACGTCTTTCAGGCGAAAGTCCGCAGCCAGATCGATGACCCGAACGCCTGCCTCCAACAGTTCGCGCGCCTGTTCCATGGCTACCCCGTTGGGGGTGGCAAAGAATACCAGCGAGCAGTCGTTCAGGCTCGTCGCCCGTGCCGGATCAGAAAAAGCGATGTCCACATGCCCCCGCAAACTGGGAAACAGGTCTGCCACCTTTTGTCCCGCTTCCTTGCGCGAAGTAATCACGCTCAACTTCATCTCTGGATGCTGTGCCACCAGACGCAGCAACTCGACACCGGTATACCCCGTACCCCCCACGATGCCCACTTTGATCATTATGTTCTCCTGGCTTGTTCCAGTGATTATAGTCCTGATGCCCCCACGAAAAAAAACCGGTGCGAGGGGCACCGGTTTTTTCTGGGGTCGTGAGACCTTTAGCGTTTGCTGAACTGCTTGCGGCGCCGTGCCTTGTGCAAACCGACTTTCTTTCGTTCCACTTCGCGCGCGTCGCGGGTCACCAGACCCGCCTGCTTGAGGACGGTCTTGAGTTCGGGATTGAAATCGATCAGGGCACGGGTAATCCCGTGACGGGCCGCACCCGCCTGACCGGACTCGCCGCCACCGATCACATTGATGCGAATATCAAACCCGTCCAGATAGTTGGTCAGGGTCAGCGGTTGACGGACCACCATCCGACCCGTTTCGCGGGAAAAATATTCGTCCAGCGTTTTGCCATTGATTTCAAAACGACCAGAGCCGGACTTCATGAACACCCGGGCCACTGCGCTCTTGCGTCGTCCGGTTCCGTAGTAGTAATCACCAATCATGGTCAGGACCTCAAATGCTCAGGGTTTTTGGTTGCTGCGCGGCATGGGGATGCTCGGCGCCAGCGTAGACTTTCATTTTCTTGATCATGGCATAGCCCAGAGGACCCTTGGGAAGCATGCCCTTGACTGCCTTTTCCAGGATCCGCGCAGGATGACGCGCCTGCAGCTTGTTGAAATTGGTTTCGTAGATCCCGCCGGGATAACCCGTATGGCGGTAATACTTTTTATCTTCGCCCTTGTTGCCGGTCACGCGAATCTTCTCCACATTGACCACGACAATAAAATCACCCGTGTCCACGTGGGGGGTATAAATGGCTTTGTGTTTGCCTCGCAAACGCAAGGCAATCTGGCTGGCCAACCGTCCAAGCACCAGGTCCGTGGCATCTACCACAAACCAGTCGCGCTGGACTTCATGCGCTTTAGCGGAAAAGGTTTTCATAACAGCGTTCACTATTTCATGAAAAGAACTGCCGATTATATTGCGCCAAAATCACTCTGTCAATGCCTTTGCCAAAAGGAACCGCTCACCCAGGCGCAGCCATATGCCGGGGAAGATCCCGCAAGGCTTCCTGATTGGTCCAGGAAAAACATTGCAGGGCCGCTTCCTGCCAGGGCAACCAAACCTGCCGGACGTGCTCGCGAGAACTCAATGTCACGGATACCGGCTCCGGCACCTGCAGCCCGAAACGGTGTTCGGTATTCCAGGTCACTCCCGGCGCGTAACGATGCCGCCAGCGGGGGTAGATTTCGTAGACCCGGGCTTCCTTCCAGTCTTTCAAGGTGGCCGGGGTTGCAAACAAGCCGGTTTCCTCCGCCACTTCACGCCGCGCCGTTTCCCACAACGGTTCGTCCGGCGTCTCGCGACTGCCCGTCACCGATTGCCAATACCCGGGAGCATCGGCTCGTTCGATCAACAGGACATACCCGGCTGGCGTATAAATGACCACCAGCACGGATTCGGGGATTTTATAGGTCACGGTTTCCTTGCCGCAAAATCCCCCACATAGACGGTCACAAAGCGCGCGGGGTCCAGATACTGTTTCAGCGCCTGATTGACGCTGGCAGGATCGGCCGCCATGACCTGATCATCCTGTTGCGCCAGGAAAGTGGCGTCGCGCCGATCGAACATCAGTTTGTCGAGTTGAGCCGCCAGGGAGCGGTCCTGGGCCCGCGACAGTTTCCGCGACTGCATCAGGGCAGCTTTGCCTGCCTCGATTTCTGCCGGGGTCAGCCCCTGCCCCAGTACCTGGGCAATCACTTCATCGAACGCCTTGACCAAACGTGCCCGGTTTTGCGGCGCGTAGATGGCGTAAGCGCCGAAGGCGCTATTGGGCACCTGGTCGTTGAGACGCAGGAAGGAACCCACCCCGTAACTCAACCCTTCCTTCTGACGGATGCGGGTAGCCAGGCGCGAATTCAAAAACCCTTCGCCCAATACGTAATTGCCCAGCGTGAGCGCCTGTGCCTGAGGGTCATCATCCTTGATCGGCAAGGGTTGCCAGGCCAGAAACACGGCGTTTGCCTTGTCCGCCACGTCCTCCTGCAGCGTTTTTCCGGGAAACGCCTGATAATCATCCAGCACAACGACATAGGGCTCCGCATTCGCCCACTGGCCCAACCCCTGCTCGAGCGTGGCGCGCACAGACACCGGATCGAAATCACCCACTACAGCCAGTTCGCCATGGGATGCCCCATAGAAGCGCTGATAGAACTGGACGACCTGATCCCGCGTAACCGCCTTGATATCTTCTGCGGTTTCGTCAAACGTGGCGGTGTAACGCAGATCCCCTCGGGGATGACGGTTGAAATAACGGTGCAGCAAATTGGACGCCATGGCCTGAGGGTCGCTCCGGCTTTCTTCCACGTCAGCCAGACTGGCCTCGCGCCATTGCTTGAATTCACTCTCGGGAAAGGCAGGGTGGCGCAAAATATGCGTCACCAGATCGAGAGTGGCGGGCAGATTCTCTTTGACCGTCTGGATCGAGACCGTCAGACCCGTGGCCGACCCCGAAAAAGCCACCTGTGCCTTGAGTGCCGTGAATTTATCCTGGATTTCGGAACGAGTCATGCCATCCGCCCCCCGGTCCAGTAATCCCGCCGCAAAGTTCCCCACCTGCTCCTTGCCCAGCAACGAATCTGCGGTCCCAAAATGCAAACTCAGTTGAGCATGGACCGTATTGCCACGGGTTTTCTTGGACAGCAAAGCTACCTTCAACCCATCGGGCAACGTCATCCATTGGGTCCGCTTCTGAATATTGGCCGGAGACACGTCAAAGGCCTCGCCCTCCTGGTAATCAGGATTGCCCTGGTAGCCCTGCAGTTGTGCTTCGGCATCCACCCGTTGCGGCGCAGGCGCACGCAGAGGGTTGGCGGTCGGAATGAACAACCCGAGCGTACGATTGCTGGGAATGAGATAAGACACGGCCACCCGTTGCACATCCGCCGGAGTCACTTTGGCCAGGCGATCGCGGTTCAGGAAGAAAAGACGCCAGTCCCCATTGGCGATCGCCGTGGACAGGGCAATGCCAAACTTTTCGGGATCGTTGAAGGTGGTGTCGATATCGTTGCGCAGGTTGGCCTCGGCCCGTGCCACCTCCTGAGCCGTGACGGGTTGTTCCTTGATTTTCTCCACGGTAGCCAGGAAAGCATCGCGCACGTCATCCAGCTTCTGGTCTTTGCGCACTTCGGCCTGAAGGAACAGGACTCCAGGCTCTGCCAGATTGAAATAGTCCGCGCCAATACTGGTTGCCAACCCGGTTTCCACCAAGGTCTTGTGCAGCCGCCCCGTCGGCGTGTCCCCCAGAACCTGGGCCAACACCTCGAAAGCCGGACTGTCGGGACTGGCTGCCGCCACGGCGTGATAGACCGCTTCCACATACTGCACATCGCCCACCCGCCGCAGGATCACCTGCCGTTCGCCATCCTGAACGGGATCGAGAGTATAGGTCGGTTCCAATACCCGCCGGGGGCGCGCAATCTGCCCGAAAGTTCCCTGGATTTCCCTGAGGGTGCGGGCCGTGTCAAAGCGCCCGGCCACGACCAGGGTGGCGTTGTCCGGCTGATAATACTTGTGATAAAAAGCCTGCAGATGGGCGATATTGACATTTTCCACGTCACTTCGCGCACCGATGGTGGACTTCCCGTAGTTGTGCCACTGGAATGCCGCCGCCATGATCTTGTCCATCAGGACATCGCCCGGATCATTCTCCCCCCGTTCCATCTCGTTGCGAACCACCGTCATCTCGCTGTCGAGATCCTTGCGCGCCACGTTGGAATGTACCATGCGGTCGGCTTCCATCTTGAGCGCCCAGTCCAGGTTGGCGTCCGAAGCAGGAAAGGATTCGAAGTAATTGGTCCGGTCAAACCAGGTAGTCCCGTTGGGACGCATCCCGTGACTGGTCAGACCGCCCATGATATCGGGGTGTTTGGGGGTGCCCTTGAACATGAGATGTTCCAGCAGATGCGCCATGCCGGTCTCGCCGTAACTTTCCATGCGCGAACCCACCCGATAGGTTACGTTGACCGTCGTGGTCGGTTTGCTGTCATCGGGCGCCAGCAGGACTTGCAACCCATTGGCCAGACGATATTCCGTGACCCCTTCCACGCGCGTCACTTCCGTCACGCCGGGAGGAAGGGCAGAGGCCAGGACTCCCTGCACCATCCACAATCCCAGCCACGCGACCCCCCATCTCCCCATCGATTTGCGCATTCTGCCTGTCTCCTCGTCTGTTATTTCAGGTGCCTTACCCTCACAGGGCCCACCACCGTAGAACCCCCGCTTCGGGTTAGGTTCCCTTTTCTCTTGATTTTCCTTGCATTCACCCCAATACACCGGGGTGACGAAGTCAGGTAACCACCGTCCTATGCTATTATCGCCAATAATTGTTTCTGAATCGTACGGAAGAGTCTGCGGGTTCGAGTCCTGGTCATTCAACGACCTTCCCCCCGTTCATTCCGTGAATTTCAATGGAGATACCATCATGCCCCTTTACGATTACCGCTGCACGAATTGTGGCAAGGAAATCGAAGTTCTGCAAAAGATTTCCGACCCTGCCCCTGTCCAATGCCCTGCCTGTGGTCAGGCAACCCTGGCCAAGAAGTTGACGGCAGCAGGATTCCAACTGAAGGGTAGCGGCTGGTATGCCACGGACTTCAAAGGGAGCAACAAAGGGAGCAACGCCGCAGAAAGTCCGGCACCCAGCACCGATGCCGCCCCGCCGCCCTGCGCCAACGGCCCCTGTCCGGCTTGCGGATGAAGCGCTACTTCATTACCGGGATCGTGGTCCTGATCCCGGTGGTCATCACCCTGTGGGTTCTGCGAGTCATCGTCACCACGCTCGATCAGACGCTCTTCCTGCTGCCGCCGAACCTGCGCCCGGAAGCCTTGTTTGGCATGAACATCCCTGGGTTGGGCGTGCTTCTCACCCTGTGTATCGTGTTCCTGACGGGTGCCGTGGCCGCCAATTTCCTCGGACAACGCCTGTTGACCCTGGGCGAGCGCCTGCTCGACAAAATCCCCGTCGTCAACAGCATCTACAGCAGTGTCAAACAGGTCAGCGACACCCTTTTTTCCAGTTCGGGGCAAGCGTTCCGCAAAGTCCTGCTCATCCGCTACCCGCATGGCGACAGTTGGACCCTGGCCTTTCAAACCGGGATTCCGCAGGAACTGGTGGCGGCCCATCTGGGCGAACCGCACCTGAACGTGTATGTACCGACCACCCCCAATCCCACTTCCGGCTTCTTCCTCATGGTCCCCTGTCGGGAAGTCATCGAACTGGATATTTCAGTGGATGATGCGCTCAAGCACATCATTTCCATGGGAGTCGTGGAACCCCGCCAGAAACACCACCCGAAGAATATATAATCATGCTGTCGTTCGTCCCGTTCCATCACTTGAGACCCTCTGTTCATGCGTACTGACTATTGCGGCCTGATTGACCGCCGTTATCTGGATCACACCGTCACCCTGTTTGGCTGGGCCCATCGCCGTCGCGACCACGGCGGGGTCATCTTCATCGACCTGCGGGATCGCGCAGGACTGGTTCAGATCGTTGCCAACCCGGAGGACGCCGCGACCTTCGCCATCGCCGAAGGCATCCGCAACGAATTTGTCCTGAAGGTATCCGGGCAGGTCCGACTGCGCCCTGAAGGCACCCGCAACGACCACTTGAAGAGCGGGGAAATCGAGGTCGTGGCCCACCGACTGGAAGTCCTGAATCCTTCACTCACCCCGCCCTTCATGCTGGACGATGACCATCTCTCCGAACAGGTGCGCCTCGAATACCGCTACCTTGACCTGCGCCGCCCGGCGATGCAGCAGAATTTCCAGTTGCGCTATCGGGCTGCCATGGCTGTGCGGCGTTATCTGGACGATCTGGGGTTCATCGACATCGAAACCCCCATGCTGACCAAGTCCACACCGGAAGGGGCGCGCGATTACCTGGTGCCGAGCCGCGTTCATCGGGGCGAATTCTATGCCTTGCCCCAGTCGCCCCAATTGTTCAAACAACTGCTGATGGTGTCCGGTTTCGACCGGTACTATCAGATCACCAAATGTTTTCGCGATGAAGATCTGCGCGCCGATCGTCAACCGGAATTCACCCAGATCGATATCGAAACTTCCTTCCTGACCGCACCTGAAATCATGGAGATGATGGAAGGTCTGGCCCGCCACCTCTTTCAGACCACCATCCAGGCCGATCTCGGCGCCTCCTTCCCCCGTCTGACCTGGGCCGAAGCCATGCACCGTTACGGCTCGGACAAACCCGACCTGCGCATCCCCCTCGAATTCACCGAGTTGACCGATGCCATGAAACAGGTGGATTTCAAGGTGTTCCGCGCCGCTGCCGATCTGAAGGATGGACGGGTCGCCGCCCTGCGCATTCCTGGCGGCGGTTCCCTGACGCGCAAGGAAATCGATGACTACACCACCTTCGTCAAGATTTATGGGGCGAAGGGGCTGGCCTACATCAAGGTCAATGACCGCACCCAACCCAACGATCGGGGCCTGCAATCTCCGATCGTCAAGTTCCTGGACGAAGCCACCCTGCGCCTGATCCTGGAACGCACGGGCGCAGAAAATGACGATCTGATCTTCTTTGGAGCCGACCGCGTCAAAGTCGTGAACGATGCACTGGGGGCCCTGCGCGTCAAATTGGGACATGAACGCGGATTCTCCACGGGCGGCTGGAAGCCCCTGTGGGTCGTGGACTTTCCCATGTTTGAATTCGACGATGACAGTCAGCGCTGGGTTGCCTTGCATCACCCCTTCACGGCCCCCCGTGAAGGTCATGAAGCCTTTCTCGACAGCGACCCCTCCCAGGCGCTGGCCCAGGCCTATGACATGGTCCTCAACGGCTGGGAAATCGGGGGAGGATCGGTACGAATTCACCGTGCCGATATCCAGTCCAAGGTCTTCAGCGCCCTCAATATCGGCCCCGAAGAAGCTCAGACCAAATTCGGCTTCCTCCTCGACGCCCTCCAGTACGGTGCCCCGCCCCATGGCGGAATCGCCTTCGGCTTCGATCGCCTGGTGGCCATGATGACCGGCGCAGAGCAGATCCGTGATGTCATCGCCTTTCCCAAGACCCAACGCGCCCAATGTCTGCTGACTCAGGCGCCCAGCGGAGTTTCTGAACAGCAATTGCGTGAACTGCATATCAAAGTACGCTAAATGACTTCCCTGACCGGAGAAGAGGAGACCCAGTTTCGAGCTGCGCTCGGCCTTCTCCAGTCAGGGGCCTGGCATCTTGCTCATCAGGCCCTCCAGACGCTGGAGGCGCGTCACCCTCATCCGCTGGTCCTGGCGAATCTGGCTTTGGCCGAGGAACATCTGGGCCTGGAAAGCGAAGCGCGCCAACATCATGAAGCGGCGATTCAACAGGTACCCGACAGTCCCGACTTACGCTTCAACTGGGCCAATTTTCTGGCCCGACCAGGGACCCGTGCCGCCCTTCTCCTGGCCCGTGCACAGTATCTGGCCGTCCTGGCCCTCGACCCCCACCATCTCGGCGCCTGGATCAATCTGGGCACGGGCCTGGTGGATACCGACCATCTCGAAGCGGCAAAGACCGCCTTCATGGCTGCGCTGGCCATCGATCCCCAACATCCCGGAGCCTTGCTCAATCTGGCTCAAGTGGCCCTGGGTCAACAGGAAAACGACCGGGCCGCCCAGTTGTTCGAACAGGTTTTATCGATCGATCCACACTCCCTGGAAGCCCATCGTGGTCTGGCCACCAGCGCCAGTCGTCTGGGACAGGAAGACAAGGCAGCCCTGCATCGTCAGTTGGGCTATGGACCACAACCGGAAATTTTTCTGCCTGGACGGGAAAATGCCTTGCCCACCGTACTGATTCTGGCCTCTGCCGCCGACGGCAATATTCCCTGGCAACCCTTGTTGGACCGTCAGCACCACCATACCCGAATCCTGGCCCTGGAATTCTTTCCGAAAAATTCGCCCCTCCCCCCCCATGATCTCCTTTTCAATGCCGTGGGCGATGCCGACCGCTGCCCGGAGGCCCTCGCCCTCGCCCTCCCGCGTTGGCAACGGCGTGCGCCACAGATCCCGGCACGCAACGATCCGCAACGGGTTCGCGCCACGGCACGGACCGAACTGGGTCAACTGAGCGCCGGGATCCCTGGTCTGAACAGCGCCCGCGTGGAATGTTTTCTGCGCCCGGCCCAAGCTTCCCCTCGGGAAACCGCCGATCTCCTGGAACGCTGGCTGGCGGCCCGAGGCTACGTCTTTCCTCTCCTGCTGAGAGCACCAGGATTTCATGGCGGCCAGTATTTCGAACGGGTCCACGGCGCCACCGACCTGCCTGCCCTGCTGGAACGCTTGCCCGGCCCCTCTCTACTGGTGCTGGAATGCCTGCCCTCGCAAGGGCGAGACGGCATCTACCGCAAATTCCGGGTCATGACCCTGGGCGGAAACCTGTACCCCATCCACCTGGCCCTCTCCACGCATTGGAAAGTGCACTACTTCAGCGCCGAGATGAGTACCCGCCCGGATTTTCGGGAAGAAGAACAGGCCTTCCTGGCGGATTACCTAACTTTTCTGGGCAGCACGGCAGTCGGCGTTCTGGAAGCACTGCAAGCCCGTCTGGGACTGGACTATGCGGGGATGGACTTCGCCCTCGATCCCGAAGGAAATGTCCTGCTGTTCGAGGCCAACGCCACCATGGTGCTGCACCCTCCTCCTGAAGATCCGGTCTGGGATTACCGCCGCCCTGCCTTCGAAGATGCGCTGAAGGCCGCCCGCGCATTAATGAATCCCTTCGCATCTAACGGAAAACCACTCCCGAACTCTTGAGGTATTCGATGAAGGGGTGGTAGTTGTCGCCTAAGATACCGAGTGACTCCTTAATTCTCAGGGCGTTTGTTGCGCCGCGTGCTTCACTCTCAAAATCTCGACGGTGCGGGTAGCGGCCTGCACACGATAAAAAACGATGTAGTTCGGATGCACAACCAACTCGCGCAGCCAGTCGGGCAAGCCCGGCCGCCCTTGGCGGCCCAGCTCTGGATGCTGTGCAAGCGGCTTTGTCTTGTCGCGCAACTCCTGGCCGAAGCTCTTGGCCCGTGTCGGGTTGTCCTTGCCGATGTAGCGCACGATGGCGCGCAAGTCTTCGCGTGCCATCGGCCGCCATTCAATGCGGTAGGGCTTGGCCGTCATGCGCGTTTTTTCTTGGGTAAGGCGGCAATGTCGGCATCCATTTCGGCCATGACCTCATCGTGCGGGATACTCGGCCGGGGATCGTCAATGGATGCCTGAATCTCGCCGGCTAGCCACTGGTTATAGGCGGCGGCTTCGTGCGCTTGGCGCATCGCTTGGGCACGGCTATCCCGGTTCTGTGTGACTTCTTTTTGGTCGGGGTTCCAGTTGGTCGCGTCGAGTTGCGCAACGGCAATGCCAATAGCGCGCAACACGACCAGCGCGGAATTCGGACTACCGAAACGGCGTGGCTCGGTGCTGCGGGCCTTCACCAAAAAAGCGTCTTGCCCGCTGCGGGTGGCAATCTCCATGAAGAACCCGCTGCCCTGCCCTTTCAAGGTGATGCCGACAACGCCGCCGGCGCTGGCCGTGGCGCGCAACTGCTCTAGCGTCATGCTTTGCATGATCTTCTCCTCTATAGATTAAGCGTATTTTCACGCCTATATTGTGCATAATCTATGGAAGTTGTGCAAGCGCTTTGAATTTCATTGTATTCTCCTCGGGCCGATTACTTCGCTCAAACCTTAAGTCAAATGTGGCACGCCGACCAAACATCAGGTAAGCAGTTCACCTTGGATCATATTGCCGGTGGATTGCGATTCAGTGCGTGAGACAACAAATGGGACGACGAAAAGGCGGAAGTGGAGGGGCGCTAGGGATTAGCGCCCTGGTGTTTCTCGGCCTGGTGGTACTCGGCCTGTTGGCGTCAATTCCCAAAGAGGTCTGGATTGGCATCAGCCTTATCGCAGCGCTTTGGTTCGTCACCTACGCGGTGAACAAGTTTGGCAAGGGTTCAACCGCAAGCTCCGCCAGGACGTCGATAGGGACTGCGAGCACAACAACGGTCGATGACGATGTGCAGGTGTATGCCCCACAACCCATT
>NZ_DAHVHV010000037.1:0-14784 GCF_027317285.1 Ferrovum sp.
CCCGAGCTGTTCCCAAAAGAGCCGATGAATATGTCAGTCTTTACTGGGAATAGGTGTGAATTACTGATAATCCACACCAAATGATATTTGCAGTCCCATATCGTATGACTGCCTGCCTTATAATCTTTCATCCGCGTATTCTACCCCGTCGCCTAAAGGCGAGGGATTTGCGGATCCCCTACTATAAGGGACTTTAAACTTTGCATAATACCTATCAGGTATATTTTAGAACGGCACGTCATCCGGGAAGTTATCAAACCCGCCGGCATTCGCGCCCCCTTTACCCCCCTGTTTCCCTGAAGAAGGAGATCCTCCCGAAAAGCCCCCCTCACCGCCGGGCTCCTGAGAGGGGAAGTCCACATCCCCGCCACCCGTGCGTCCGCCCAGCATTTGCATGCGGTCGCCGACGATTTCCGTGGAATAACGGTCTTGTCCGGTTTCCTTGTCCTGCCATTTACGCGTCTGAATCCGCCCTTCCAGATAGACCTGACTGCCTTTCTTCAGGTATTGAGCCGCAATTTCAGCCGTTTTACCAAAGAAAGACACGCGATGCCATTCGGTCTTTTCCTGCTTGACACCGGATTTGTCCTTCCAGGTATCCGTCGTGGCCACACTGATGTTGGCAATGGCACTGCCATCGGGCATGTAACGCACCTCCGGATCGCGCCCCAGATTTCCCACCAAAATCACTTTATTGACCGATGCCATCGAAAACTCCTCCGTTCAGGATACTACTGGCTTGTTGACGTTCATGGGCCAAGCCACCACCAGCCAGAGAAAGGTGAGGCCTGCCGTAAAGAGGGGAACCACTTCCGAACCAAAATGCTGGGTCAGCATCCCGGCCAAAGTTGCACCACTGAAGGTGCCGAGAAACTGTATCGTACTGTAGACCCCAGTGGCCGTGCCCTTTGCATTGGGAGGGGCCACCAGCGTCACCAGCGAAGGCAAACTGGCCTCCAGCACATTGAACCCGGTGAAAAAGACGGTCAGCGCAATGGCCGTGCCCCACACCTGTCCCAGTGCGAAATGCATCAGGAAATGAGACAGCAGGACCACCATGAGCCCGCCCAGAAACACCTGCTTGCGCCACTTGCCATGGGCAAAAGCCACCGGAGGAACCATCAGGATGAAGGATGCGATCATGACCGGCATGTAAAATTTCCAGTGGTCTGCCTGGGCCAATCCTCCTTTCACCAAGGCCGCAGGCACCACCATGAAGGTCGCCATCAGGGAAGCATGAAGGACAAAAATTCCCAGGTTCAAACGCAACAATTCCACATTCGACAGGACGGCCCCAAAGGAGACCCGATCCGTGGCCACCACCCCCGGCGGGTTGGGCACGACCCATCGAACCACCGCAATGGCCGTGAGTGCCAGTACGCCAGTCAAGACGAACAACCCCGGCACACCGATCGAGGGATAAAGAACGGGCGAAAGCGCCATGGAAGCCGTGAAGGCCAGTCCAATGGTCACCCCGATCATGGCCATGGCCGTTGTACGGTTTTCCGGTCGCGTCAAATCTGCCGTCAGCGCGATCAGGGCGCCCGCAATGGCACCCGCCCCCTGAATCGCCCGTCCCACGATTATGCCTTCCAGGGTATGGGCACTGGCCGCCACGAAACTACCCAGCGCGAACATCAATAACCCTCCTACAATCACGGGCTTGCGCCCGATCCGGTCGGACAGCCAGCCCAACGGGATCTGAAGTGCAGCCTGAGTCAGTCCATAGATACCCAGAGCCAATCCCACCAGGGTTTTATTCGCCCCCCCCGGCAACTGGACGGCATACAACGCAAAAACCGGCAGGATAATGAACATGCCCAACATCCGAAGGCCGTAGATACTGGCCAAACTCAAACTGGCACGCCTTTCCACAGGCGTCATATTAGATTTCTTTCTCATGGCAGGTTATCTGAAAAAAAGGAAAACTTGGCGTATATTAGCACCTTGCGTACTTACCCATGATTCTCCTTGCTCCGTGCCCCCTCTTTGGAGGCGCCCCCTTTCCTTTCACCATCGAACCTGCCCACTGTGACACAAGATCTGCTACGCATCCGGGGTGCCCGCACCCACAACCTCAAGAACATCGACCTCGACCTGCCCAAGCATCAGTTGGTGGTCATCACAGGCCTTTCGGGTTCAGGCAAATCGTCGCTGGCTTTTGACACGCTCTATGCAGAGGGCCAGCGGCGCTATGTCGAGTCCCTCTCGGCCTATGCACGCCAGTTCCTGCAGATGATGGAAAAACCCGATGTAGACCTGATCGAGGGGCTTTCCCCGGCCATTGCCATCGAACAGAAAGCCACCAGCCATAACCCGCGTTCCACGGTGGGCACGGTGACCGAAATCCATGACTACCTGCGCTTACTTTTCGCTCGGGTGGGCGAACCTCATTGCCCCGACCATGATCTTCCTCTGGCCGCCCAGACCGTATCCCAGATGGTGGATGCCGTGCTGGCGCTGCCCCTGGACACCAGAATCATGATCCTCGCGCCCCTGGTGACCGAGCGCAAGGGGCAGCAGATCGAACTCATCGATGAACTGCGCGCCCAGGGATTTGTGCGTCTGCGCGTGGACGGTGAAATTCTGGACATCGACACTCTCCCTCCCCTCGACAAAAATCGCAAGCACAGTCTGGACATCGTCGTCGATCGCCTCAAGGTCCGACCGGATGCGCGTCAGCGTCTGGCCGAATCCTTTGAAACGGCCCTGCGTCATGCCGATGGCCGGGCCCTGGTCGTGGACATGGACAGTACGACCACCCTCACTTTTTCCTCCCGTTTTGCCTGTCCCGTCTGCAATGCCGGACTGGCGGAACTGGAACCCCGTCTGTTTTCCTTCAACAATCCCATGGGTGCCTGCCCCCATTGCGACGGACTGGGTTCGGTGAGTTTCTTTGATCCCAGGCGGGTCGTCGCCTTTCCAGCCCTGAGTCTGGCAGCAGGGGCCATCAAGGGATGGGACCGACGCAATCAGTTCTACTTTCAGATGCTTTGCGATCTGGCCGCCCACTACGATTTCGACCTCGAACACGCCTATGAAACCTTGAATCCCGCCATTCAGGAAATACTCCTGTATGGCTCCGGCAAGGAAAAAATCACCTTCCACTCCCTCGGCGTACGCGGTGTTCAAACCCAGCGTGCCCACCCCTTCGAAGGCATCATCCCCAGTCTCGAACGACGCTACCGGGAAACCGACTCCACCCTGGTGCGCGAGGAACTGGCGCGTCTGCGCGCCCAAAAAACCTGTCCTCAATGCCAGGGAGCGCGTCTGCGCCGTGAAGCGCGTTTTGTACGGGTCGCCGGACAGACCTTGCAAGCGCTCAATGCCCTCCCCCTCAAACAGGCCGAAGCCCTGTTTCAAGGCATGCAACTGACCGGACAGAAACAGGCCATCGCCGAAAAAATCCTCAAGGAAATCATTGCACGTCTCCAGTTTCTCAACAATGTCGGCCTGGAGTATCTGCAACTCGACCGGTCTGCCGACACCCTGTCCGGAGGCGAAGCCCAGCGGATCCGCCTGGCCTCCCAGATCGGATCCGGACTGACGGGCGTCATGTATGTTCTGGATGAACCCTCCATCGGATTGCACCAACGGGATAACCAGCGCCTTCTGGAAACCTTGCAGCGCCTGCGCGATCTCGGGAATTCGGTTCTGGTGGTAGAGCACGACGAGGATGCCATCCGTAGTGCGGATTTTGTCGTGGACATGGGGCCCGGGGCGGGGGAACATGGCGGATACGTGATTGTCGCCGGCCCCCCGGCGGACATCCTCAAGCACCCGGATTCCCTGACGGGTCAGTATCTTTCGGGACAGCGCGCCATTCCTCTTCCGGCTCAGCGCCATGCCCCCGACCCGGCGCGTCAATTGACCCTATGCGGCGCGCGGGGCAATAATCTGCAAGAGGTGACCGTGCACCTGCCCGTTGGCCTGTTGATCTGCGTTACCGGGGTCTCCGGATCGGGCAAATCCACGCTCATCAACGATACGCTGCAGGCTGCTGCAGCCCGTCATTTCTACGGCAGTGCCCAGGATCCCGCGCCCCATGACGAAATCCTCGGACTCGATTTTTTTGACAAGGTCATCAACGTAGACCAAAGCCCCATCGGTCGCACCCCTCGCTCCAATCCTGCGACCTATACCGGACTGTTCACCCCCATCCGCGAACTGTTTTCCGAGTTGCCCCAGGCCCGCGAACGGGGTTATGGGCCGGGCCGGTTTTCTTTCAACGTCAAGGGAGGACGATGCGAAGCCTGCCAGGGGGATGGACTGGTCAAGGTGGAAATGCATTTTCTGCCCGATATTTTCGTGCCCTGTGATATCTGCCATGGCAAACGTTATAACCGCGAAACGCTCGACATCCACTACCGGGGTCTGAATATTCACCAGATATTGGAACTGACCGTGGAAAAAGCCCATGAATTCTTCAACGCCGTTCCAGTCCTGGCGCGCAAACTGAAGACTCTCCTGGATGTGGGGCTGGGCTACATCACCCTGGGCCAGGCCGCAACCACCCTCTCCGGCGGCGAAGCGCAACGGGTCAAACTGTCGCTCGAATTGTCCAAGCGGGATACGGGGCGCACACTCTACATTCTGGACGAACCTACCACCGGACTGCACTTTCACGACATCGAACTCCTCCTCAAAGTTCTCCACCGCCTGCGCGATCAGGGCAATACGGTCATTGTCATCGAACATAACCTGGACGTCATCAAGACTGCCGACTGGATCGTCGATATGGGTCCAGAGGGAGGGAATGGCGGCGGAAAAATCGTGGCTCAAGGTACGCCGGAAATGGTGTCGGAGAATCCGAACAGCATGACCGGAAAATACCTTCGCCCCCATCTTTCTCCTTCTGCAAACCCGGAATAGCCCGCTCCCGAATTTCTCTTTTCCTGCGCTGTGGTAGGATATATCCGTGATAGGCGCCAAAGGGTGGGTGTAAGGGAGATGGGGGGTTACGGATTTCTTGCGGTAGGGGTGGGTGCTGCCTTGGGGGCTTGGTTGCGCTGGTGGCTGGGTATTCTGCTCAATCCTCTGATTCCGACCCTTCCCCTGGGTACCCTGGCGGCCAATCTGATCGGCGGTTATCTGGTAGGGTTGGCCGTTTCCTATTTTACCGACCATGCTGGTCTTCCCCCTGAAGCCCGACTGTTCATCATTACGGGATTCATGGGCGGGTTGACGACTTTTTCGACTTTTTCCGCCGAGTCCGTGACACTCTTTTCCCGCTCTCAATACCTCTGGGCTTTGAGTCACATCGTCATGCACCTGGGCGGCTCATTGTTGATGACCGTTCTGGGCATGGCCAGTTATAGCCTGCTTAAATCCCTCGGTAAAGCCTGATCCGACCATTTTGGAGTTTCCTTGTCATGAAGGGTACCTATCTGAAATTCTACCTGCATGAAAACCGCCAGCATCATCATGTGCTTGCCTACGAATGGTTGCTCGAACAGGCGCGCGCCCTGGGTATTCAGGGGGGATCCGTCTTCAAGTCCATCGCTGGATACGGACGTCATGGCATTCTGCATGAGGATCACTTCTTTGAACTGGCCAATGACCTTCCTGTGGAAGTGGTGTTCGTCCTCAGCCCGGAACAATCCGGGCAATTGCTGAACCTCGTCAGGGAAGCCGGCCTGCCCCTGCTGTATGTCACGATGCCCGTGGAGTACGGCATCCTGCCATGAAGGCCATTCCTGCCTGGGCACTGTTTGCGCTCGGCTCGGCCTTCTTTGCCGGATTGACCGCCCTTTTCGGAAAATTGGGGGTGGCGAACATCCCTTCGAATTTTGCCACCTTTATCCGCACCCTGATCGTTTCGGGCTCCCTCGTCCTGCTCATGCCGTGAACGAGATCCGGTGGCCTGCGGCAACTTTCTTGTTTTTTCTGAATAAATTTCCAACGATAGATGATACCTATGAACACGCTGATTTTTGATGTGGATGGAACCTTGGCAGATACGGAACGAGATGGGCACCGCCCCTCGTTCAATCTGGCTTTCAAGGAATTCGGGCTGGACTGGGAATGGGATGTTCCGCTGTATGGCGAACTGCTGGCGGTCACCGGAGGAAAGGAACGGATTCGCCATTATGTGGCCCGCCATCATCCCGAACAACTTCTGGATGCCCGTTTTGATGAACTGGTCGTTCAATTGCACCAGTCCAAAACCCGTCACTACATGGCGTTGCTTGAAAAGGGCGCGATTCCCCTCCGTCCCGGAGTCCGGCGACTGCTCGATGATGCCCGTCAGGCCGGTTTGACTCTGGCCATCGCCACCACCACCACGCCGGAAAATGTCAGTTCCCTTCTTTCCACGACCCTGGGTCCGGAAAGTCTTGACTGGTTCAAGGTCATTGCTGCCGGGGACATCGTTCCTGCCAAGAAACCTGCCCCGGATATTTATTTATGGGCGCTGGAGGCACTGGGCATCTCGGCGCCGGAGGCGCTGGCCTTCGAGGATTCCGAAAACGGGCTACGTTCAGCCCGCGCTGCAGGACTGACCACTCTGGTAACGATCAACGAATACACCCGGGGACAGGACTTTTCCGGCGCCAGGGCCGTACTGTCAGATCTGGGTGAACCGGATCAGCCCTATACCCTGCATCAGGGACAGTTATCCGCCGCAGGTTGGGTCACGGTCGACCTTTGCCGTCACCTGATGCAACAGACCCAGCACCCCTGAGGAACGCCCCACAAAAAAGCCTGCGTATGCAGGCTTTTTTGTGTAAAGGTCATGCGCGCCAAAAACAGATCATTCCGCGCTGTCCTCATCGACGGCTTCGATCTCAGGCCGGTCCACCAACTCGACGAAAGCCATGGGTGCATTATCCCCCTGGCGAAAACCGAACTTGAGAATCCGGACATAACCGCCTGGGCGGGTCTGGTAACGGGGACCCAATTCATTGAAGAGTTTCATGACCATTTCACGATCCCGCAGTCGATCGAAAGCGAGACGGTGATTGGCCAAGGTGGGTTCCTTGCCCAAAGTGATCAGGGGTTCCACCACCCGGCGCAGTTCTTTGGCCTTGGGCAGCGTGGTCTTGATCGCTTCATGGCGCAGCAACGAATTGGACATATTCCGCAACATGGCCAGACGATGGCTGGTGGTACGGTTAAGTTTGCGATTGCTTAAACGGTGACGCATTTGATGATCCTCATGATTTCAGTCATTTATAGGTACTGCGCCAGTAGGCGCTTATGAAAAACGCTTGAGTTAACGACGTTCCAAACCTGCGGGCGGCCAGTTTTCAAGTTTCATGCCCAAAGTCAAACTCTTGGTAGCCAACACTTCCTTTATCTCATTCAACGACTTGCGACCAAGGTTCGGAGTCTTGAGCAACTCGGTCTCGGTCCGTTGAATCAGATCACCGATGTAATAAATGTTTTCCGCCTTGAGGCAATTGGCAGAACGGACCGTCAGTTCGAGGTCATCGACCGGTTGCAGGAGAATGGGGTCCACCTGGGGAATGCGCGTGGTTTCACTGGAGACCGGCGTACCCTGCAAATCCGCAAAAACCGACAGTTGTTCCATCAGCACCCGGGCAGCAAAACGCACGGCTTCCTCAGGTTCAATGGCGCCATTGGTTTCGATGTCCATCACCAGGCGATCGAGGTCGGTGCGCTGTTCCACGCGTGCACTTTCCACTGCGTAACTGACACGTCGAACCGGACTGTAGGAGGCATCCAGTTGAATGCCGCTGACCGCATGGCTTTCGTCATTGTCTGGGCGCACTGAAGCGGGTTCATAGCCAAATCCCTTGGACACCTTGACCTGCATCTCCAGTTTTCCACCGGCGGTGAGGTGGGCAATGATATGTCCCGGATTGATGATCTCGACCTGGTGCTGGGGATCGAAATCCGCCGCGGTCACCACACAGGGACCTTCCTTGGAAAGGGTCAAAACCGCATCGTCATGGTGATGAAGTTTCAGAACGACTCCCTTGAGATTCAGCATCAGATCGACAACGTCTTCCTGAACGCCGTCCACTGTGGAATACTCATGGAGCACATTGGAGATCTTGACTTCAACCGGGGCAAAGCCAGGCATGGAAGAAAGCAGGATGCGTCGCAACGCATTCCCCAAGGTATGCCCATACCCCCGTTCAAAGGGCTCCATCAAAACCTTGGCATGATTTGGATGGATGTTCTGAACTTCGATAGAACGTGGTTTCAAAAAATTTGCAGTCAATGTATCTTCTTGCATCATTTGTCCTTGATGATCGATCTCAGGTTCATAACTCCCGATTATTTGGAGTACAGTTCCACAATCAGGGACTCGTTGATCGTGGACGGCAATTCACTTCGTTCCGGACGTGCCTTGTAGATTCCCTTCAGAGCCTTTGTGTCGACCTCGATCCACTCGGGAAAACCTCTCCCTTCCGCGGCTTCCGCAGCAGCCTTGATGCGCAACTGTTGCCGTGACTTTTCCGCGACCTGCACCTGATCCCCTGGGCGAACCTGGTAAGAGGGGATATTCACGCGCTTGCCATTGACCAGGATCCCGTTATGACGAACCACTTGTCGGGCTTCCACGCGCGATGCGCCAAACCCCATGCGATAGGCCACGTTATCCAGGCGGCTTTCGAGAGATTTCAGAAGGTTGTCGCCGGTAATTCCGCGGGAACGTTCAGCGGCTTTATAGGTCAGACGGAATTGACCTTCCAGCACACCGTAAATTCTCCGGACCTTTTGCTTGGCACGCAACTGACCACCATAGTCGGATTGACGGCTTTGCTTCTGTCCATGTTGTCCGGGCGGATAAGCACGGCGCTCGATGGCGCACTTTTCTGTAAAACATTTCTCGCCCTTGAGGAAAAGTTTCTCCCCTTCGCGGCGACATTGACGACATTTGGCATCCAGGTTTCTGGCCACAGTATTCTCCCGCTACCTGATTAAATACGACGCTTTTTCGGAGGACGGCACCCATTGTGGGGAACCGGTGTCACATCCGAAATGCTGGTGATTTTAAAGCCCACGGAGTTCAGGGCACGAACCGCGGACTCACGCCCCGGTCCTGGTCCCTTGATCCGGACTTCAAGATTTTTTACGCCACATTCCTGTGCGGCCTTGCCGGCATTTTCCGCAGCAATTTGAGCTGCGAAGGGAGTACTTTTACGGGATCCCTTGAAGCCATTGCTGCCAGAAGTTGCCCAGGACAGGGCATTGCCCTGACGATCGGTAATCGTGACGATCGTATTGTTGAAGGAAGCGTGAACATGCGCGATTCCCTCGGCGACATTCTTTTTGACTTTCTTACGCGCACGTGCGCCCGTATTGGATTTGACCATGTCTAACTCCTGGAATTACTTGGTTGTGCGCACAGCTTTGCGCGGGCCCTTGCGGGTACGGGCATTAGTGCGGGTTCTCTGTCCACGACAAGGCAGGCCACGTCGATGGCGAGTGCCACGGTAACTACCGAGATCCATCAGCCGTTTGATGTTGAGTGAAACCTCTCGACGCAAGTCACCTTCCACGGCAAATTTCGTGACTTCAACCCGCAACCGCTCCATATCAGCGTCGGTAAGATCCTTGATCTTTGTGCTGGTCGTGACTCCGGCAGCAGCACAGATGTCTCGGGCTCGCGAACGACCGATTCCATAAATGGCGGTCAAGGCAATTTCAGCATGTTGATGGTTAGGGATGTTGACCCCTGCAATACGAGCCATATGCGTCCTCAGTTTCTAGTGCGATAGTAAAAAAAATCAATCAGCCTTGGCGCTGTTTGTGCCGTGGATCTTCACAAATGACGCGCAGGACGCCCTTGCGACGGACCAGCTTGCACTTGCGACAAACTTTTTTGACAGATGCTTGTACTTTCATGATGTTCTCCAGCAAAGTCCGTGCTACTTGGCACGGAAGGTGATTCGACAACGGCTCAGATCGTAGGGGGTGAGTTCGACGGTCACCTTGTCTCCGGGCAGAATGCGAATGTAGTGCATACGCATCTTTCCGGAAATATGTCCCAAAACCACATGATCATTCTCCAGTTTTACCCGGAATGTGGCATTCGGGAGGGTTTCCAGAATTTCCCCCTGCATTTCAATGGTATCTTCCTTGGCCATGATTACTTTGCCCCTTGCCCTTTAAAATTCGCCTTCTTGAGCAAACTTTCATACTGTTGGGACATGAGATAGGTTTGAACTTGGGCCATAAAATCCATGGTAACGACGACGATGATCAACAATGAGGTTCCGCCGAAATAGAACGGCACATTGAACTTGACAATCAAAAACTCGGGCAATAAGCATACCAGCGTGATGTAGATGGCGCCCGTCAGTGTCAGCCTGGTGAGAATCTTGTCCAGATAACGCGAAGTCTGCTCTCCTGGACGAATTCCCGGAATGAAGGCGCCATTCTTTTTCAGGTTATCCGCCGTTTCCTTGCTGTTAAAGACCAGCGCAGTATAGAAAAAACAGAAGAACAGGATGGCACCGGCGTAAAGCATGACATAAATGGGCTGTCCGGGACTCAGCATACTGCTGATTTCCTTGAGCCAGCCAAAGTGCTGCCGACTTCCGAACCATCCGGCCAGAGTAGCAGGGAACAGAATGATGCTGCTGGCAAAGATGGGCGGAATCACACCCGCCATATTGATCTTGAGCGGAAGATGAGTGCTTTGCCCCCCGTAAATCTTGTTGCCGACCTGACGCTTCGCATAATTCACCGTGATCTTGCGCTGACCACGTTCGACGAATACCACGAGCGCAGTCACCGCGACCACCGCCGCAAAGATGGACAGGGCCAGGAACCAACTGAAAGCCCCTGTACGAACCAACTCCAGGGTACTTCCCACGGCACGCGGCAATCCCGCCACGATCCCACTGAAAATGATCAGGGAAATTCCATTACCAATCCCGCGCTCGGTAATCTGTTCACCCAACCACATCAGGAACATGGTTCCTGTCACCAGCGTAATGGCGGTGGTGAGACGGAAGGGAAGTCCGGGGTCGAGCACGAGTCCGGGTTGAGCCTCCAGTGCCACTGCAATCCCCATGGCCTGAAAGAATGCCAGAACCACGGTCCCATAGCGAGTGTACTGGGTGATCTTGCGTCGTCCCGCCTCACCTTCTTTCTTCAAGGTCTCGAGGGAGGGCACCACCGTCGTCAGCAACTGCATGATGATGGACGACGAGATGTACGGCATGATACCGAGCGCAAAAACCGTGAAACGAGAAAGTGCGCCCCCGGAAAACATGTTGACCATGCCGAGGATGCCGGATTTCTGAGTGCTGAAAAGTTTCGACAATTCATCCGGATTGATCCCCGGCACAGGAATATGAGCCCCCAGGCGGTAAACCACCAGAGCACCCACCACAAACCAGAGCCGACGTTTGAGGTCGTCCAGTTTGTTTCCTGATAAATGGTTTGGAACCGAGGCCAAAGTCCTTACTCGCTCTTCTGATCCAGAATCGTGCCGCCTGCCGCTTCAATGGCCTTACGCGCCCCCTGGGTGACACCGATGCCCTGAATTTGAACCGCGCGGGTAATTTCCCCCTTCAGAAACACCTTGGCACCTTGGGCCGAACCCGAAATCACGCCCGCTTGTTTGAGTGCCAACAAATCGATGACTTCCGAGGTGACCCGCATCAGGTCCGCCAGGCGTACCTGTTCCGTGGCGCCTTGTGTCATGCTGACAAAACCACGCTTGGGCAAACGCCGCTGCAAAGGCATCTGACCGCCTTCAAAACCCACTTTATGAAATCCCCCGGAGCGGGATTTCTGCCCTTTGTGACCGCGCCCGGCAGTTTTCCCAAAACCACTGCCGATCCCTCTTCCCACGCGACGCCGTTCCTGTTTGGCTCCGGCGGCGGGCTTGATTGTATTCAGTTCCATGTTCTCTCCTTACTCGCTACGGACCAGATGATGAACACTGGCAGCCATACCGCGATTTTCCGGGGTATCCAATACCTCAACGGTATGATTCATACGGCGTAAACCCAGGCCGCGTACACAATCACGATGGGATTTGATCGCTCCGATCGGACTTTTGACCAGGGTCACCCGGAAGGTCTTGATTTCTGGTTGAGTCATTGTCATCACTCCATGATCTCTTCAATAGTCTTGCCACGTTTCGCGGCCACTTCGGCCGGGCGACGGGTTGCTTCGAGACCATTAAGGGTTGCGCGGATGACGTTGTACGGATTGGTGGAGCCAATGCACTTGGCCAGGACGTTGGTCACCCCCATGACTTCAAAAACCGCGCGCATCGGACCACCCGCGATAATCCCGGTTCCTTCGGAGGCCGGTTGCATGAAGACCTTGGCCGCACCGTGCTCGCCCATGACCTGATGAAAGAGGGTGCCGTTCTTCAGATTCACCTTTACCATCTTGCGCCGTGCCTGTTCCATCGCTTTCTGGACGGCCACGGGGACTTCCCGAGCCTTGCCCTTCCCCATCCCGATACCGCCGTCTCCGTCACCCACCACGGTCAATGCGGCGAAGCCGAGGATACGGCCCCCTTTAACCACCTTCGTCACGCGGTTGACTGCAACCATTTTTTCGCGCAGTCCGTCACCACGCTCTTCATTGTCATTCTTTGCCATGTGCTTTCCCCAATGGGTCGCTGATTCGATTAAAACTGAAGACCGCCTTCACGCGCCGCATCGGCCAGTGCCTTGACGCGACCGTGATAGCGAAACCCGGAACGATCAAAAGCCACCTGCTCGACGCCGACTGCCTTGGCTTTTTCGGCAATCCGTTTCCCAATCAGGGCTGCAGCAGCGATATTCGATCCATTCCCAAGAATATTGCGCACTTCGGGTTCGAGCGTAGAGGCGCTGGCCAATACCTTGGAACCCGTAGGATCGATGATCTGGGCATAAACGTGCTGATTGGTCCGGTGAATGGACAAACGAATCGCCCCCAACTCGGCAATCTTGGCACGCGTACGCTTGGCACGACGAACTCTTCCATTTTCATGCATCATGATAAATTTGCCTTATTTCTTCTTGGTTTCTTTAATGATCACTTTCTCGTCGGCGTAACGAACCCCTTTCCCTTTGTAGGGTTCGGGTTTGCGATAGGCGCGAACTTCAGCGGCCACCTGTCCGACCACCTGGCGATCGATACCCTTGATCAGGATTTCGGTCTGGGTGGGGGTTTCCACCTTGATTCCAACGGGCATCTGATGAACCACCGGGTGAGAAAAACCCAGAGAAAGATTCAACTTGTCCCCTGCAGCCTGCGCGCGATAGCCCACGCCCACCAGAGTCAGTTTCTTTTCCCAACCTTTCGTGACACCAGTGACCATGTTGGAAACCAGGGCTCGAAGGGTTCCGGACATGGCGTTTGCAGCGGCACTTTCATTGGCCGGCTCAAAGAGCAGTTCGTTACCCACATGATTGATTCGAACGAGTGCACCCACTCGTTGCGTCAGTGTCCCCAGCGGTCCCTTGACGGTGATCAACTGATCGGCCTGGGTCACTTCCACCTTCTCAGGCAGCGCGACTGGATATTTGGCAATACGTGACATGGCTAAGTCTCCTTTAGGCCACTACACACAGCACTTCGCCACCGACATTCTGGCGACGGGCTGCACGATCGGTAATGACACCAGCAGGGGTGGAGACGATCGCCACACCCAACCCGTTCATGACCTTGGGGATTTCATTGCTGGCTTTGTAGATGCGCAGCCCAGGACGACTGACCCGCTGGATCAATTCAATCACTGGACGACCCGCATAATACTTCAGTCCAATTTCCAGAGTCGGCTTGGAATCCTTCTGGTGAACCTGCATGCCATCGATATAGCCTTCGTCCAGCAGGACTTTGGCAATGGCAACCTTCAACTTGGAAGAGGGCATGGAAACACTGGGCTTTTCTGCCCGTTGCGCGTTGCGGATGCGCGTCAGCATATCCGCGATAGGATCTGTCATACTCATTGATTAGGCTCCTGCGACTACCAACTGGCTTTGGTGATGCCCGGTATTTCACCGCGCATGGCAATTTCACGAAACTTGTTACGCCCCAACCCGAATTTGCTGTAAACCCCACGCGGTCTTCCCGTCAACGCGCAACGATTGCGCAACCGGACCGGACTGGCATTACGGGGCAAATTCTGGAGAGCTTCACGAGCCGCCATGCGGGCATCATCATCCGCCTTGGCATCATTGATGACAGCCACCAACGCTGCCCGTTTTACGGCGAATTTCTTGACCGCTGCGCGGCGCTTCAATTCACGATTGATCAATGCAACTTTAGCCACAGTTCACCTCAAACTTTCAACGGGAATTTAAAGGCCAACAACAATGCTTTTGCTTCTGCATCGGTTTTGGCTGTCGTGGTAATGGTAATGTTCATGCCACGAACGGCATCGATCTTGTCGTATTCGATTTCCGGGAAAATGGTCTGCTCACGCACGCCCATGCTGTAGTTACCCCGGCCATCGAAAGAACGTCCAGAGATCCCACGGAAATCGCGAATTCGGGGAATCGCCACGGAAATGAGGCGATCCAGAAATTCAAACATCCGATGGCTGCGCAAGGTGACCATGCATCCGATCGGATAACCCTGACGAATCTTGAATCCGGCGATGGACTTGCGCGACTTGGTCACCACCGGTTTTTGTCCGGCGATTTTTTCCATGTCACCCACGGCATGCTCGATCACTTTCTTGTCGGAAACCGCTTCACCCACTCCCATGTTGAGAGTGATCTTGGAAATGCGCGGCACTTCCATGACTGACTTGTACCCGAATTGCTTGATCAGCTCAGGCACGACATTTTCTTTATAGTAACTATCCAGGCGGCTCATACTTTGTCCTTACGCATCGACCACTTCGCCATT
>NZ_DAHVHV010000037.1:14883-20558 GCF_027317285.1 Ferrovum sp.
TTCAGGCACGACATTTTCTTTATAGTAACTATCCAGGCGGCTCATACTTTGTCCTTACGCATCGACCACTTCGCCATTCGACTTGAAGAAACGGACTTTCTTTCCGTCTTCAAGGATACGAATGCCCACTCGATCGGCTTTCTGTGTGGCAGGATTGAACAGTGCTACATTGGAGATGTGCAGGGGCATTTCCTTGGTCAGGATTCCGCCATTTTCACCCTTGGCCGGGTTGGGACGAACGTGCTTGCGCACTTGATTGATCCCTTCCACGACCACTCCATCGAGACCGACCATTTCACGAATGGCGCCCCGTTTACCCTTGTCCTTGCCAGCAATGGCAACGACTTCATCACCCTTACGAAACTTGCGCATGTCTGCTCCTATAATACTTCAGGGGCCAGAGAAACGATTTTCATGAATTTCTCTGTTCTGAGTTCGCGCGTGACGGGCCCAAAGATCCGGGTTCCGATGGGTTCCAATTTGGCATTGAGCAGTACTGCTGCATTGCCATCAAAGCGAACCAGGGAACCATCAGGGCGACGCACACCTTTAGCGGTTCTGACGACGACCGCGTTATAGACCTCACCTTTCTTGACGCGACCACGAGGCGCAGCACTTTTGATGCTGACCTTGATCACATCCCCTATCCCGGCATAACGCCGTTTTGAACCGCCGAGAACCTTGATGCACATCACTGACTTGGCACCGGTGTTATCTGCGACATCGAGTTTCGATTGCATTTGAATCATGGTTTAAACCTCTCCAACTTAATTCACCGTGTTGCTTTGCAGGTTCAGGATCAGCGATCCCGAATCGGTGACCAGTTTTGGACCCCGTTGTATTGGGAAAATGGTACTACCTAAGGAACCGCTGATTCTAGCACTGATATGGATACTTTGCAAGCAGCCCGTGATCCACTATGAAAACGATCAGGCCGATGCCGCGCGCGAAACCAGTTCAGTAACTGTCCATGTCTTGGTTTTGGACAGGGGACGGCACTCTTCGATGACGACCACATCACCGGTGTGCACCGAATTGTCTTCGGTGTGGGCATGGTATTTCTTGGTCCGACGCATGATCTTCCCGATAAAGGGATGTGTCACCGTACGTTCCACCAGGACCGTGACAGTCTTGTCCATTTTATCGCTCACTACGGTACCGGTGAGGGTTCGTTTCCCTCCCTTCGCCTTTTCTTCCGCACTCATTTGGCTACTCCCTTTTCAGCGATCACGGTTTTGACCCGCGCAATTTCGCGCCGCAACTTGCCAAGTTCACTGGTTTTATTACTTTGTTGCGTGGCAATCTGCATTTTCAGACCAAAACGAGCCTGATACAGATTGACCAACTCTTGATTGAGTTCTTCTGCACTCTTGGTTCTCAAGTCTTTTGTCTTCATGCCCATCATCCCAATTGTCGCGTGACGAATGTCGTGGCAATGGGCAATTTGGCCGCAGCCAACTGAAAAGCCTCCCGTGCCAATGCCTCATCCACCCCGTCCATTTCATAAAGTACTTTGCCTGGTACGATCTCAGCCACAAAATATTCCGGGCTGCCCTTCCCATTTCCCATCCGTACTTCGGCTGGTTTGCGTGAAATGGGTTTATCCGGGAATATCCGGATCCAGATCCGTCCGCCCCGCTTGATATGACGGGTCATGGCACGCCGCGCTGCTTCGATCTGGCGGGCGGTCAAACGACCCCGTTCCGTGGCCTTGAGACCGAAGTCCCCAAAGGAAACCTTTGCGCCACGGGTCGCCACGCCGGTATTCCGGCCCTTTTGTTGCTTCCGATATTTTGTTCTAGCTGGCTGCAGCATTTCGAACTCCTGACTTACGTGATTTCTTCTCAGGTTCAGCCGGAGCAGCGACGACCTGCTCACCACGACCCATGTTTTCGCCCTTGAATACCAGGACACGCACGCCAATGACCCCGTAAGTGGTTTTGGCTTCCGAGAAGCCGTAGTCGATGTCGGCACGCAGTGTGTGGAGGGGAACCCGGCCTTCACGATACCATTCGGTACGGGCAATTTCGATCCCGTTCAGGCGACCGCTGCTGGTGATCTTGATGCCCTGGGCACCCAGACGCATGGCATTTTGCATGGCACGTTTCATGGCACGACGGAACATGACGCGCTTTTCCAGTTGGCTCGTGATTCCATCCGCAATGATCTGTGCATCGATTTCCGGTTTGCGAATTTCTTCGATATTGACGGCCACCGGGACTTTCATCAATTTCTGCAGACTGGTCCGCAGGTTTTCGATGTCCTCGCCTTTCTTGCCGATCACCATCCCGGGACGGGCACTGTAAATGGTGATTTTGGCATTCTTGGCCGGACGTTCGATGATGACACGACCCACGGATGCGTTGGCCAATCTCTTTTTCAGAAAGGCACGAACCTTGATGTCATCCTGCAACATGCCAGGAAAGTTTTTTGAATTGGCAAACCAGCGCGAACTCCAGTTCTTGAGAACGCTCAATCGAAAGCCGACTGGATGAATTTTCTGACCCATGGTTACTCCTCGTCCGCGACCGTGACATAGATATGACAGGTGGGTTTGACGATGCGATTCCCACGTCCTTTGGCCCGCGCCGTAAAGCGCTTCAGTACCGGCCCTTTCTCCACGAAAATTGTGGAAATTTTCAACTCGTCCACATCCAGGCCAAGATTGTGCTCGGCATTGGCAATCGCCGATTCAAGCACTTTCTTGATGATTTTCGCCCCTTTTTTGGGGCTGAAATTCAGTACGTCCAGAGCTTTTGCCACGCCCAGGCCACGCACCTGATCAGCGACCAGCCGACCTTTCTGTGCAGAAAGGTGTACTCCTCGCAATGTTGCTTGTACGTTCATCATGGTTCCCCTTACTTCTTGCCGGAGGAAGCTTTCTTGTCTGCCGCATGACCCTTGAAGGTACGCGTCAGAGAAAACTCGCCTAACTTGTGGCCCACCATATTTTCAGTGACATACACCGGGATATGTTGCTTCCCGTTATGTACTGCAATGGTCAGCCCAACAAAATCCGGCAGTACCGTGGAACGCCGTGACCAAGTCTTGATGGGGCGTTTATCCTTGGAGGCCACTGCAGCCTCCACCTTTTTGATGAGGTGACCGTCTACAAACGGTCCCTTCTTAACCGAACGTGCCATATCGATGACCCTTATGCCGATTGCCGACGACGAACGATCATATTGTTCGTGCGTTTGTTCTTGCGTGTACGATACCCCTTGGTCTGAATACCCCAGGGACTGACAGGATGACGGCCTGCGGCAGTTTTGCCTTCACCGCCCCCATGAGGATGGTCCACAGGATTCATGGCCACCCCGCGCACCGTGGGGCGGATCCCGCGCCAGCGCTGAGCCCCGGCCTTCCCGATGGAACGAAGATTATGTTCTTCGTTGCTCACTTCCCCGAGGGTTGCGCGACAATCCACATGGACGCGCCGGATTTCTCCCGAGCGCAAACGAAGTTGCGCATAAGATCCTTCCCGCGCCAGAAGTTGCACCGAGGTGCCTGCGGAACGGGCCATCTGGGCGCCCTTGCCAGGTTGCATTTCGATACAGTGGATGGTGCTCCCCACCGGAATATTGCGAAGCGGCAGGCAATTTCCCGGCTTGATGGGCGCCTCGGCACCACTCATCAATTGCGCTCCCTGCAAAATGCCTTTGGGCGCAATGATGTAACGGCGCTCTCCATCGGCATAACACAGCAGTGCCAGATGTGCGGTCCGGTTGGGATCGTACTCGATGCGCTCGACCTTGGCGACGATGCCGTCCTTGTTGCGCCGGAAATCCACGAGGCGATAATGCTGACGATGACCGCCCCCCTGATGGCGGGTGGTGATATGTCCGTTATTGTTCCGTCCGGCGTGTTTGAATTGCTTTTCCAGCAAACTCTTTTCCGCTTCGCCCTTGTGCAGGTGGGGATGGCTGACTCTGATCACGCCCCGCCGGCCCGGCGATGTAGGTTTCATCTTGATGATCGCCATGTCTTATTCTCCCTGCACCAGATTGAGTTCCTGGCCAGCCTTGAGGCAGACGTAGGCTTTTTTCCAATCCTTACGCTTGCCCACGAAACGACCAGAACGTTTGTGTTTGCCCTTGACGTTGACGACCTGAACGGTGTCTACCTCAACCTTGAACAGATGTTGAACTGCCGCCTTGATTTCCGCCTTGGTTGCATCACAAACCACGCGAAACACGGCTTGCTGATGCTTGTCCGCTACGCGCGTACTTTTTTCGGAAATGACAGGGGCTTCGATGATCTGAAGCAGACGTTCTTCACGAATGACGGTATTCATCCCAGCACCTCCTCGAATTTCTTGACTGCACTGCGTGTCAGGACCACTTTCGGGAAACGCACCAGATTGTAAGGATCTGCTTCCGTGACCATGAGAACCAATGCGTTCGGCAGATTTCTCGAAGACAGGTAAAGGTTCTCGTCCAGGCTGTCGGTAATGATCAGTACGCGTTCCAGCCCCATCCCCTTCAGTTTTCCCGCAAAGTGGCGGGTTTTGGGTGATTCGAGCGCAATATCCTCGACCACCGCCAGGCGATCTTCCCGCACCAGTTGTGACAGGATGGTGCACATGCCCACGCGGTACATCTTGCGGTTGACCTTATGGCCGAAGTTTTCATCCGGGCTGGAAGGAAAAATCTTGCCGCCGCCACGCCACAGCGGACTGGAGGCCATCCCGGCGCGGGCTCGGCCGGTCCCCTTCTGTTTCCAGGGCTTGCGGGTAGACTTGGCCACTTCGCTGCGTCCCTTCTGGGCCCGGGTTCCTTGCCGCGCATTGGCCTGGAAGGCAACGATCAACTGGTGTACCAGCGGTTCGTTGTAATCCCTGGCAAACAATGCGTCGGAACCATTGACAGTTGAAGTCACCTGCCCGTTATCATCGATCAGTTTGAGATCCATCTCATGCACCTCCCTTGACTGCGGGCTTGACGATCACATGACCACCCTTGGAGCCAGGAATGGCGCCTTTGATCAAGAGTAGATTGCGTGCGTTATCGATTCGCACGATTTCCAGATTCTGCGTGGTACGGCGATCATCACCGTAGTGTCCGGCCATCCGCTTTCCTGGAAACACCCGGCCAGGATCCTGCGCCATCCCGATGGAACCCGGGCTGTTATGGCTGAGAGAATTACCATGGCTGGCACGGTTGGAACTGAAGTGGTGTCGTTTGATCGCGCCGGTGAACCCTTTACCCAGCGTGGTTCCGGTGACATCGACTTTTTGTCCCACCTGAAACTGATCCAGGGGAAGAACGGAACCCAGGGACAGGTCTGCAACCTGAACCTCGCTCACCGGAAATTCACGGGTCATGGTCCCGGCCAATGAACCGGATTTTGCCAGATGGCCCGCTTGTGCCTTGGTCACGCGGCTGGCACGTCGTTCACCATACGTAACCTGAATGGCAGAATACCCATCCGTTGCTGGCGTTTTGATTTGCGTGACGCGATTACCGCCCACTTCCACGACGGTGACTGGAATAGCCTCACCGTCATCAGTGAAGACGCGCGTCATGCCGACTTTACGGCCGACAAGTCCTATCGTCATCTTGATTGTTCCTTATGTTTGTTTCCTGTGAGGACCCCCTGGCCCTCCTCAGGCGCCGATTCCAATTGACCGGCTGGCACTGCACTTACATCCTAACCTTCAATTATAACTTGATTTC
>NZ_DAHVHV010000038.1:0-20245 GCF_027317285.1 Ferrovum sp.
AATTAGGCGGTGGTTCTGGGGTTGGGGTGGGTCAAAATTAATGGCCAAAAGTGGGTCAAATCTGTTGGCCATTGACATCAGGAAACTATCGTGGTTCGATTTTTCGGCTGCATGTTGGAATGGCATTGCGAAGCCGCGATGGTTTGGATTTGCCTTATTGGGGGATGGGCTCGACAAAGCCATGTGAGCCACGGGCGAACCCAACAGCCATGCTGGCGGAGGCTGAGCAAGCGACAAGTCTCCGAGGTCATTGGAGGTATGACAATCCTGTGGGTGAGTGTGGACGATGAATCAGGGCCTGGGTACAGGAGTTCATGCGGCCTCCTCACGGCACAGATCACGGATGCCCGGAAAGGTACTCGGCCACGGCCTGCTTTTGGGCGTCGGTCAGAGTCGTCGCAATGGAGTTCATCATCATGCTCTGCCGCTTGCCCGTCGCGAAGTCGTCGAGTTGCTTGACAAGGTACGCGGCATGCTGCCCGTTCAGTCCAGGGATAGCCGCCATCATCCCGCCGCCCATCATGCCCATCATCGACATTCCGCCCATCATGGACATGCTGTGGGAGGCGTCGTGACACATCGCGCAGGCAGGGGTCGCTCCTCGGTTCGCCCCGTCATGGAAAATGCTCCTGCCGGCGGAGGCGAGGGTCTTATGTTTGATCTGGTCCGGGCGGAGAGCTTGGCGCGCAAAGAAACTTGCGGCATCAGCCATCTCAGTGTCGGTCAAGGTCGCAGCGATCCCGGACATGATCGGGGATACGCGCCCTCCGGCCTTGAACGCCCGAAGTTGTCCATATAAATAGGCGGCTTTTTGACCTGCGAGCTTCGGAAAAAGCGGGTTCGCACTGTTGCCGTCCGCACCGTGACAGGCTACGCACTTGCCAGAGGCGATGAAGCGTCCGCGCTCCGGATTTCCGCCCGGGTAGTCTTGGAAATGAGCCGGCCCTGCAATGAGGAAGGCGGCAGATAGCGTCACGGTCAGGATCATCAACCAAAACCAACGCCACACACGTGCCCGTTGCATTCCGATTTTCCTCAGGCAATGGGTACGGATCTCTGGCACGGTAGGCTCCCTGTCAGTAGTGCGAGGGCGTACACAACAGGGTAGCATCTCGGGCCAATGCTGCGGAAGTTCTTTCTGCCTCCCTGCGGGGCACTACGGGACCCGGAACCGTTCGTCCAGCATTGGCCCGCGGCTGGACCCCTGGCGCAAAGAGGAATGACGGGCTGGTTTCAAATCAATCGCGCGCCCCCACTCGGTACTGATCCACCAACTTTCCCACCGACACCCCGAGGGACCCGGCAAGCCTCATCAGATTCTCCAGCCCGACATTGACCTCACCCCGCCCCACATGCCCCACGTAGTTCCGATGCAGTCCTGCCAATTCAGCCAGAACCTCCTGACTCCAACTCCGGGCCACGCGCAGCAGACGGACGGGTTCTACCTCAATTTCCCGGGCACATCCAGTAAGTACCCCCCCGTCCGGGGGGCTTTAAGTTTGTGAGCCGCTCAAATCGGCTGGTCGGCGGCGCTAACGCGCCCCGGTTTCTTGTGCCACCTCGCGGTGGCACGCTTCCATCACCACAAGCGCAGTTGATCTAACCGCCGATCTTCGTGCTCCTGACACCAGATGTATTCCCGAATCACCTGTGCTTGATTGAGCGCTTGCGGACGCCGATTCATATTCGGGATTGCCACCATTACCTTAAATCCCAACCCGTATCAGTTGGGATTTTTTTGCCCGCAACTGGAGGTGGGGGACGGAGTAATCATTCAGGTCAAAGCGCACATAGGGTGTCTTGCCCACCTTGACCGGCATCTGCTCGTGGGTGGGGTAAGGATTCTCCGGCAGGGCCATGAGATAAGCCTTCTCCTGGGCAAAAGCTTCACGCACCGTCAGGGTCGTGTCTCCCGGACAGAGCCGGTCGGCGGCAGGTCCCACCACCCAGGCATCGGCTTGGGCGTTGAGGTCCGCCAGATCGGTGAAATGGCGACCGGCGAAGAAGGCTTCACGAATATAGCGAATGGCCCGCTCCACTCGTCCCTTCTCATTCCCCCGTGCAACCGCTACCGGCCGTGGTTCGAAGCGGTAATGACCGGCGAATTGCAGGAGCGTGGGATTAAACCGGATGGCTTGACCCTGTCGCTCCAGAACGGCGCTCTTGAGATTATCGTATAACAGGACACGGGGTAACCCGCTCCAGGCAGTGAAGGCTCCCACATGCCCCAGCAGAAAGTTCTCCATGCGTGCATCCATGAAGAAGCGCAAGAAGATCTGCCTGGACCAGGAGAGCACCATCACGAAGGCCATCAGGGGTCTGCGAGCGCGACCGATCTCAAGGTAGCCGAAATGACCCCAGTCAGTCTGGCCCTGTTCACCTGGCAGCGTGCGCAGACGCAAGTAGGCTTCGGCTTTGGGCCGTGGCCGGTAGCGGGCAATCAGATGGCGAAAGTAGTCTGGACGCCCTGGGTAACCTCGGGCCTGAACCATGGCATATAACCGGCTGGCGGTGAGTTTGGGGAATTGCTCCAGAGTTTTATGAATGAAAGGAAGGTAAGGATCGATGCGCGAACCCCGCTGTGGGGTGCCCGCTGGCGGCAGACCAGCCTGCGTCAGCACCCGAGCAACGGTGTCGTGGTGGATGCCCATTTGGGCAGCAATGGTGCCAATACGCCAGTGTTCGGCGTGGTAATAACGCAGAATCCGTGCTTCCAGTTCAGGGGAAATGGTCATGATGAGGGGGCCTCCAGTCAGGTCCAGTGGTCATTTGACCCCGACGCCTCCTCAAAAAGCCCTGGCGCACCAGAGCAGAGCAAGGACAACCACAGAAACAGCAGGTTCCTGTGACAGCAGGCAGCGATTTCGTGACAGGCATCAGGTTCGACACCAGTAGATCATCCGGGACGGGGGGAGGGGAACCCTGATGCGTCACATTCTGCTGGCGGAGACGATAGTTGCGGGTGCGCTTGGCATGTTTCAGGCGCCCAGCCCGACTTTGCTGGTAGCGCTTGCCAGCCCTCTGCAGAGAGATCCGGCGAGCGACCTGGGCACAGTCAGCATGACAGTAAATTTGACCACGGTCACAGTCGCTACAGACGATCACCTGCACACGGCAACTTGCGCATAAAAAGAAACGGCCTGTAGCCTCGTCTTGCATCGGCAATCCCCGTCAAGACTGAAGCCCTTCTCGACGGAACCTGCCGGGTCGTGCGATACTGCAACTTCACCCGTACCCCGTGCGTGGTGGGGGCGCGGCATCAGCAAAGACTTGGTCGTTTTGGGCTGGTGTCGCGCTTGTTTCTTCAGCGGTAAACCTCCTTTCTACCGCATCTCGATCCCAACGTCACCCCCCCACATCACGAATTCGACCATAACTCGAACCACACTCCACGCACAGTGCTTGTGGTCGTGACAGTCACAACATTATTCGGGTCTGAAAAACCAATTCCAGCATGTCTTCCACATGCCGGAAAAAGGGAAGGTCAAAACGAGTGGTTGGGTATGCCTACCCACAATTTCTGTTTCAAAAATCAGCCCGTCTTGGGCCAATATTCAATCGCTACCAACAACCCCGCCTATCCCCATGGTCCTTGTTCATCTGAACTCACCGCCGGATTTACGCGGATTCTGACAGCCATCTACACCGCTGGCCAGAAACTCGGACACGAACCCCTGCCACTCCTGCTTGCTGTAGCGCAATCTACCGCTACCCGAATTTGTTTCCATTCCCTTTCTCCCTTGTCAAAACCTGGGAGAAGTATGGGGAATTTCCTTCTGCGAAAATATAACGCCGCTCAGTTACCGCTTACCCTAATTCCAGAGTTCCAAATCCACGATCGGCGTGTGCTGGCTGGCTGTCTTCATATACATCCTCGATGGCCTGCCAGTTCTGATGCCGATGCGCTTCGATGTATGCCCGGCAAGCTTGGCCTTGTACCTCAACAGAGGGCATATCCGAGTTTTGCCTGTCGTCTACCGACACACGCGCATACACCGCGCAACGCAGCGAGCGCAGCGGGGAATGCTCGGTAGTCTGGGTGGAACCATGAATCATAGGGTGCACCATCCCAGATGTTGATCACCGCCACCAGACCACGCACAATCATGACCTTGACTGCATATGTTATTAAGACCATAATTCGTTCATGACTTGGACTGTTCTCTTTCATGATGCCTTTGACACGGAATTCAGCGCCCTGAAGGAGGATCTGCAGGACGAATTGCTGGCGCACGCGCGATTGCTGGCGGAATTTGGCCCAAATCTCGGCCGTCCGACAGTGGATACACTGAAGGGTTCGCGGCACACCAACATGAAGGAGTTGCGCCTTTCCTGGAACGGCCAAGTCTGGCGGGTGGCGTTTGCATTCGATCCGCAACGGCATGCCATCCTGCTGGTAGGCGGCGACAAGGGTGGCGCAGACCAGCGTCGGTTTTACAAACACTTGATCAGTGTAGCCGACGATCGCTACGACGAGCATCTGGGCACACTGACCCAGCAGAGCAAGGAGTCCAATCATGGCAAAAAAACTCGATGATGTGATGGTCGCACTGCCGCAAGAACGCCAGCAACGGGTGGAAGCGCGTGCGATGGAACTGGCCACGCTGAAAGACCTGCGCCAAGCATCACAACAAACGCAGGAACAGCTTGCTGCTGTACTAGGCGTTGGGCAGGACGCCATTTCGCGTCTCGAAAAGCGCAGCGATATGTTGCTGTCGACCCTGCGGCACTATGTGGAAAGCATGGGCGGCAAACTTGAACTCGTGGCCCAGTTCCCGAACCGGCCGCCGATGGTTATTGAGCACCTTGGGGTGGAAACAACTTCTGGTCGCAAAACTCGCGCAACGGCTTGAGCCCGCGCGCTTGATTGGGCGCTTGCGGACGCCGATTCATATTCGGAATTGCCACCATTACCTTAAATCCCAACCCGTATCGGTTGGGATTTTTTGCCCGCAACGCCACTGTTGGCGGGGTTCCGGCAGTTTTTCTCTTGAGCGTTACCCTGCAACTGACCCGGTTTCCGGTGCCACTTCCCCCGTTTTCCTCTCTCTGTTATCAGTTTACCTCCTGAGCGTTCAAGAGGTCGCCTCCAGGATTCATGCGGGTTTCCGGCCCATCGGTTATGATCATGAATCGGTCGAGCGCAAGCGACCGTAATAAAAAATGGCAGGCCCTGACGCAAAATCCGCCCGACTGCAGCGATCGTTGGGCTGTAAGACAGCAGAGTACCAAGAAACCTGTCAGTAAAAGATTTCCCTATAGGAGACATTCACGAAAATACGATGTCATTATTCCTGTCAGTGCCATAAAAAACATCTGGACCCATGGGTCTCTATATTAACTGTTGGGCAGCAAAAGGAGCGTTGATGGTTTCCCCCGCACAAACACCACAACCACCGTATTTCGCCGTCATCTTTACATCCGTCCGCACTGACGGTGACAACGGCTATGGTGAAACGGCAAAACAAATGTTGGAGCTTGCCTCCAAACAACCGGGCTTCCTTGGCTTCGAGAGTGCGAGGCAAGAAATCGGAATCTCCGTTTCATATTGGGCGAGCCAAGAGGCAATAACGGCTTGGAAGGAAAACGTCATTCATCGCCAAGCTCAACACCGAGCAAAGGACTGGTATCGGGCATTTCGTGTCCGGGTCTGTCGTGTCGAGCGCGAGTATGGTTTCTGACTTGCTGCCCAACCCATCATTCCACCGGACCTTGCGCAAAGGTAACAATTCATCCGTCTCTTGGACGAAGGGAATAATGTCGATTTGACGGAAACAACGCCGAGCGTACCTTCCACCGGTGAAAATGATTTACCGGTTCCATCCTTAGTTATGGAAATTGAAATGGGGTGCGTGTCTGTCGTAATTATGATGTCAAGCTGCTTCGACTCAGCACCATCGTCGTCAAATAGATAGCCACCCAAGAAGACGTCACACTTCGACGGCGCGTGCTGCTTTATAAATTCTGCGTATGCCAGCTCGCGAGACATTCCAATATCGGTTGTGTTCGCGAAGACTGATGCCGCGTCTGCTCGAACTGAACGATGAAGCCGCGACTGGAGCCTATCGGTGTAGACCAGTGATTTAGCGTAAACTGGCAAACTCCCCGAAAATAAAATCCATCACCAACTGCACCTTGGGAAGATGGCGATGACGTTTGTGGCAGACTAGATACAGGGTGCCGACCGCACTTGGCCCTAGGTCTATATCGAGTTCTTGCAATGCATTCAATTCTCCCAAGCCGGCATAACGGTGCATGGCTTGCGGCAAGATCATCGCACCCAAGCCTGCCTTGCAGGCGGCCATCTGCACAATGAAATCGTCTGAGGTGAAAGCCGGTTTGAAGTTGGGGATCAACGCGCGTAATTCCTGTTCGGTACGAAATCCGTCGTAGGAGGTCGACCAGCATATCCAGTCCAGATCGGCCATGCTCGGATGCGGCGAGAGTTTGGCGCCATAGGACTTGCTGACATACACGCGCATAGCGCTGGAAACTTCGTCCATGCACACCAGGTCGGCATCGCCGGGCTTTTGTGTGCGTAGCGATAAGTCCGCCTCGCCGCGTCCGAGGTTTAAAATTTCTACGCCGGACAACACTTCAATTTGTATCTGCGGATATTGTTTGCGTATCTTGGCGGCCAGCGGAACCACCACTTCATAGGCTATGCCGGGCGGTGCTGCAATGCGCACTTTGCCTTCCGGCAGATGAGTTTGCTTCTTGACGCTGATTTCAGCCTCGTTCGCCCATTCAGCCATGCTCTGCGCGGCAGGCAATAATTTCTGCCCAGCTGCGGTGAGGCTGGCTCCCTGGCTTTTCCGCTCGAACAGCGCCTCTCCCACCACCTCTTCCAACTCGGCGATGCGACGGCTCAATGTCGGCTGGCCCAGTTTCAGTGCGCGCGCCGCGCCGCTCAGGCTGCCGTGTTCATGTACTGCCAAAAACAGTTTCAGATCATCCCATCTCAAATTCATCGCTATGTCCGAAGTGAAAACGGCCTATGTAATAACGGATGACCTCATCCGAATTTAGCCAATTGCTGATTGATATTTGAATGTGTGAGTATATGTGCGTGCAGATAAAATTTGGATGGAAAGATGAAAAACCAATACTTGTTATTTACTTTCTGCTGTGTGCTGTTGTTGCAAGGCTGTTCCGCAACCAGCCACCCCATTGGTAAGCCCGCGCTTGGCAAGCCTTCCAGCAGCGCCGAAATGGAACGCTTGATAGACCAGCCCGGGCCTATCCAATTGAAAACTATCAGCAGCGCAGACTGGTCGGTGCCACTGGCGGGCTTGTTGAACCTGAACAGCCCGGCAGCCATTGAAACTGGGCTGAAAGATCGGGATGAGCCGATACAGATATATGCCCATGTTTTGAAACACCCCAGGTTCGGCAACTTTCTGGTGGATACCGGCGTGTCAAAAAAACTGTTGGGTGATCCCGGCAGATATGACATGAATTGGCTGATCCAGAGGGTGATGCACATCGAAAAGATACATACTAACAAAAGTACCGCCGAGATATTGCAAGGCATGGATGGAAAATTATCCGGAGTTTTTTTTACCCATCTGCACCTGGATCACATTTCCGGCTTGCCGGACATTCCCGATGAGGTGCCGATGTATATCGGCGCAACGGAATCATCGACACGAAGTTTCAAGAATATGTTCACACACGATGCCACTGACCAACTATTGGAAGGCAGGCCGCCGCTGCAGGAATGGCGATTCCAGCCCGATCCGCAAAACAAGTTTGAAGGCATCGTAGATGTGTTTGAAGACGGTTCGGTGTTCGCCATAAGTGTGCCCGGACATACGCCGGGCAGCGTAGCCTTCTTGGTTCGTACAACGCACGGCCCGGTACTGCTCACCGGTGACACCTGTCACACTCGCTGGGGCTGGGAGCATACAGTGGAACCGGGTGATTTCACCGATGACAACGTACGCAATCTGCTTAATCTGAAACGCCTGAAAAATCTGGTCGCTGCACATCCTCAGATCGAGGTGCGACTGGGGCATCAGAAATGAGAAAGTCGGCCATGATTTTCGATAAAACATTCGAGCTGAAAATCAACGGTGCCACTCAGCGGGTGCGCATGATCGCCGAGGGTAGCGGCCTGCCTCCGTTGCTGATCGTACAGGCAGGGCCAGGTTTCCCTTTGCTGCATGAAGCGGGAAAATTTCAGCGTCGTTTGAATCTGGAAAAAGATTTTCGGGTTTGTTATTGGGAGCAACGCGGCTGCGGTAATGTTTCCCGAAACGATGCGACGAACGTTACGCTGCAACAGCAGGTGGACGATTTGCGCGAGGTGCTGCACTGGCTGAAAAAAGAAACCGGGCAAGCGACCATCGTGTTCGGTATTTCGCTGGGGGCAACCTTTTCCTTGCAGGCAGCAGAACATGAGCGCGATGTAAAAGCAATCGTCGCCATTTCCCCGGATGCGCATACCGCCAGCAGCGATGCTTCCGCTGCCTTCTTCATGCAAACGCATAGCGTCAATGCAAATGACAAACGATTAAACGCAAAGTTGATGAAACTCGGCGAGCCGCCTTACACGGATGCGGCTGCGTTCCGACTGCGCGCCCGCATCCTGTCCGACCTGGGCGCTATCGAGCACGGCAGGAAATTCGGCGACCTGTTAAAGGAGACGCTGTTTAACCTGATACGCACTTATGGATTGCTGGGTACGGCAAGCGCCATGCGCAACATGAATCTGATCCAGAACCAACTGCTGCCGCAATTGGTTTCGTTGAACATGATTTCCAATCCGCCGCGATTGAATGTTCCAGTCCATTATGTATTCGGCGAGCAAGACCCTTTAATTTCAGCAGAAATCGTGCAACGATTGCCGGTAGCCATTGCCGCCCCGAAGGCTGCGGTAACGCTGGTTCCTGATGCTGGTCATATGGTGCATTTCGACCAGCCTGAGATTGTGCGTTCCATTATTATGCAGGCCTGCAATGAAACATAGCACCGATGGTTCATGGCTGCTTTATGGCGCAACGGGTTACACCGGAACGCTGATCGCGGAACAGGCAGTCAGACGAGGACACAAACCGATACTCGCCGGGCGCAATGCGGAAAAATTGCGAGTGCTCGGTAAGCGCCTAGGATTGACATGGTGGGCATTCCCACTCGGAGACCAAGTTGCATTGTTTAATGAATCACCCCGGGTTTTGAGGAGGCTCCAATATCTGAGAGAATGGAGCCATGAAAAAATCAAACCGGTTTTCCCCCGAAGTTCGCGAACGCGCTGTACGCATGGTACTGGAGCATCGTGGTGAATATCCCTCCTTACGGAAAACGATTGAATCGATCGCGCCGAAGATCGGCTGTGTGCCGCAGATCTTGAATGACCGGGTACGCAAGCACGAGGTCGATACAGGTGCGCGCGATGGTGTGACCAGCGCCGAGCAGGAGCGTGTCAAAGCATTGGAACGTGAAGTCAAGGAGTTACGCAAGGCCAATGAGATTCTGAGGTTGGCCAGCGCGTTTTTTGCCCAGGCGGAGCTCGACCGTCGGCTCAAGTCCTGAGAGGGTTTGTCGACCAACATCGCGTACCTACGGGGTCGAGCCGATCTGCAAGGTGTTGCAGATTGCCCCGTCGGGGTATTGGTGCCATGAGGCGCAGCAACGTAACCCTGGATTACGCTCTGCACACGCTTTGCGTGATGGTAAATTGATGCAGCAAATCCAGCGGGCCCCCGGTGGCAGGACAGATGTCGCGTCGTGTTCCAGTCCATGTCCCAGTCCATTTACTTATCCACACCAATCTGGAAAATTCAGACCTGTCTAGTCAGAATAAAGGAGTTGATCATGCATGTTTGGCAAATGCAAGAAGCAAAAGCGCGGTTGTCCGAGGTGGTCAAGTGCGCCGAGAGCGAGGGGCCTCAGGATATCACTCTGCACGGTCAGTCAGTCGCAGTTCTAGTATCGCGCTCCATGTTTGAGCGCCTCTCTGGAAGCGGGCACTCATTGGTCGAATTTATGCGTCAATCTCCTTTATATGGCCTGGAAGATATCGAGGCGGAGAATGCTCGGTAGTCTGGGTGGGGCCATGGATCATAGAGTGCATCATCCCAGATGTTGATCACCGCCACCAGACCACGCACAATCATGACCTTGACTGCATATGTTATTAAGACCATAATTCGTTCGTGACTTGGACTGTTCTCTTTCACGATGCCTTTGACACGGAATTCAGCGCCCTGAAGGAGGATCTGCAGGACGAATTGCTGGCGCACGCGCGATTGCTGGCGGAATTTGGCCCGAATCTCGGCCGTCCGACAGTGGATACACTGAAGGGTTCGCGGCACACCAACATGAAGGAGTTGCGCCTTTCCTGGAACGGCCAAGTCTGGCGGGTGGCGTTTGCATTCGATCCCCAACGGCATGCCATCCTTCTGGTAGGCGGCGATAAGGGTGGCGCAGACCAGCGTCGGTTTTACAAACGCTTGATCAATGTAGCCGACGATCGCTACGACAAGCACCTGGGCACACTGACCCAGCAGAGCAAGGAGTTCAATCATGGCAAAAAAACTCGATGATGTGATGGCCGCGCTGCCGCAAGAGCGCAAGCAACGGGTGGAAGCGCGTGCGATGGAACTGGCCACGCTGAAAGACCTGCGCCAAGCATCACGACAAACGCAGGAACAGCTTGCTGCTGTACTAGGCGTTGGACAGGACGCCATTTCGCGTCTCGAAAAGCGCAGCGACATGTTGCTGTCGACCCTGCGGCACTATGTGGAAAGCATGGGCGGCAAACTTGAACTCGTGGCCCAGTTCCCGAACCGGCCGCCGATGGTTATTGAGCACCTTGGGGTGGAAACAACTTCTGGTCGCAAAACTCGTGCAACGGCTTGAGCCCGCGCACTTGATTGGGCGCTTGCGGACGCCGATTCATATTCGGATTGCCACCATTACCTTAAATCCCAACCGATACGGGTTGGGATTTTTTTGCCCGCAACGCCACTGTTGGCGGGGTTCCGGCAGTTTTTCTCTTGAGCGTTACCCTGCCCCTGACCCAGTTTCCGGTGCCACTTTCCCCGTTTTCCTCTCTCTGTTATCAGTTTGCCTCTTGAGCGTTCAAGAGGTCGCCTCCAGGATTCATGCGGGTTTCCGGCTCATAGGTTATGGTCATAAATCGGTCGAGCGCAGGCGACCGAAATAAAAAATCGCTTGTCATGACGCAAAAACCGCCCGATGGCGGTTGATCGTCGGGTTGTAAGACGCACGAAATGTCAGAAGCGGGCTGCACCGCTAAGCCACGGTTAGACATATTCACAAGAACAGTCTGACCAAGAGGGTGGCGCAGACGATCCAGATGGCGATAAACACGCCCGCCGCCATGCGGCTTACCGGACGCTCGGTGGCTCTGGCGGCGGTTTCTCGGTGCTCGTTCATTACCTCTGGCGGGATAAGCCTCACGACCAGCATGATTCCGAGCGGAACAATGATGATGTCATCGACGTAGCCAAGCACGGGAATGAAGTCGGGGATCAAGTCGATGGGCGAGACTGCATAGGCCGCGACAACCAGCGCAAGCACCTTTGCGAACCATGGTGTGCGTGGATCACGAGCGGCAAGCCATACCGCGTGCACATCCCGCTTGATGATTCGCGCCCATTGTTTGGCGTTCGAGATTAGTCGTTTTGTCATAATGGTTGTCTCCGCACGCTACTCGTTCCCGACGCGGAGCAAGGCCAGCGTCCCAGCCGCCATCAGAAAAGCCGCCAAGCCAAAACCGAGAGCCGGCGAGACAGCGGTCCACACCACACCGACCATGGCGCTGGAGATGAACTTGGCCGTGCCGTTGACCGTGCCCAGCGCGCCGTAGCTCATCACCAAGGTGTCGGCCTGCACCATTTCCGCCGTCACCGTGGATTCCAGCGCTTCCTCGACGGTCACGTATAAGCCTGCGACGAAGAAGATGGCGGCGAGCAGCGGCACGCTGTCCACCGAAAACCAGAAGGCAAGCGCCGTCAGGACGGCCGTGAGGGCACCAAGCACATACCCGCCGACCAACATGCGTAGATGGCCGACACGATCCGCCATGGCGCCGACCGGGTAGGACAGCACGACCTGCACCACGTTGCGCCAGACATAGAGCAGGCCGGCCACCTGGGTAGCCTTCACCACGCCGAGCGAGTGTGTGAGCAGGGTGGTCGCAGCCAGGATCAGAAGCGAGTGCGAGAAATCGCCGATGCCGAATAGGCCGACCGCGCCCAGATAGCGCTTGAAGCGCACCGGCAGAGTGCGCAACAAACTGAAGAACTTGAGCGCCGGATTCGGCGAGTGTTGTGGGTCCCGGACCAGCGTCAGGAAGGCCAGTACGGCCAGCGCGCCGGGAATGACCGACAGCCACAGCACAAGCCGGAACGGGCCGGCCGCGCCGTCCCAATGCAGACCTTGCGCCCATCCCAACAGTGCGACACCCAATAGCGGGCCGAGGACCGCGCCGATGGTGTCGGCGGCGCGGTGGAATCCAAAGGCTCGGCCCTTGGTTTCCGGCGTCACCGCCTGGATCACGATGGCATCGCGTAGCGGCCCACGCAGCCCCTTACCGAACCAGGACACCATGCGGCCGAGCAGGATCAGCGGCCACCCGGCCGCCAGTGCAATCAGCGCCTGTCCGAGCGGCGTCAGGCCATAGCCCACGAGGACCAACAACTTGCGGTGGCCCAGTTTGTCCGCGACGTAGCCTGATGCCATCTTGGTGAAACTGGCCACCGCATCGGCAATACCTTCGATGGTGCCGAGTACGCTGGCCGGCAGTCCCAGCACGGCAAGGAAGCCAGGCAGGATGACGGTCGTCGTTTCATAGCAGAAGTCACCCAGGGCGCTGGTGATCCCAGCGCCGACGACGGTGCGGTTGAGCCAGCCCTTCGACCGGGTGGCGATTGCAGCCACCAATTCGGCTTCGTTCTTATTCTCACTTTCTTCCACTCTTTGATCCTCTGTGTGCCCGGCTACTTCATGTCCTACTTGAGGTAGGAATTGATGACCTGGAGCACTACCTCCAAGTCCTTTTGTCGCTGCTCCAGCGCTGGTTCTTTGACGACGTGATCAGTCAAGTGTCCCTCAATCACAGCGGCCATCAGGCCGTTGACGGCGCCCCGAATCGCTGCGATCTGTTGCAGGACGGCAATGCAATCGCCTTCCTCGGCAAGTTGCTTTTCCAGGGCGGCCGCCTGACCTTGAATGCGTCTTACGCGGGTCAGCAGCTTGGCTTTGTCTCGAATGGTGTGGGCCCATTTGTATTCATGCTCCAACGATAAAAACCATACTGGAGGGTAGCATTATTAAACTGGGGGGTAGTATACTGGCCGCCGTCCGCAACCCAAATTAGGCGGTGGTTCTGGGGTTGGGGTGGGTCAAAATTAATGGCCAAAAGTGGGTCAAATCTGTTGGCCATTGACATCAGGAAACTATCGTGGTTCGATTTTTCGGCTGCATGTTGGAATGGCATTGCGAAGCCGCGATGGTTTGGATTTGCCTTATTGGGGGATGGGCTCGACAAAGCCATGTGAGCCACGGGCGAACCCAACAGCCATGCTGGCGGAGGCTGAGCAAGCGACAAGTCTCCGAGGTCATTGGAGGTATGACAATCCTGTGGGTGAGTGTGGACGATGAATCAGGGCCTGGGTACAGGAGTTCATGCGGCCTCCTCACGGCACAGATCACGGATGCCCGGAAAGGTACTCGGCTACGGCCTGCTTTTGGGCGTCGGTCAGAGTCGTCGCGATGGAGTTCATCATCATGCTCTGCCGCTTGCCCGTCGCGAAGTCGTCGAGTTGCTTGACGAGGTACGCGGCATGCTGCCCGTTCAGCCCAGGGATAGCCGCCATCATCCCGCCGCCCATCATCCCACCGCCCCTCATGCCCATCATCGACATTCCGCCCATCATGGACATGCTGTGGGAGGCGTCGTGACACATCGCGCAGGCAGGGGTCGCTCCTCGGTTCGCCCCGTCATGGAAAATGCTCCTGCCAGCGGAGGCGAGGGTCTTATGTTTGATCTGGTCCGGGCGGAGAGCTTGGCGCGCAAAGAAACTTGCGGCATCGGCCATCTCAGTGTCGGTCAAGGTCGCAGCGATCCCGGACATGATCGGGGATACGCGCCCTCCGGCCTTGAACGCACGCAGTTGTCCGTATAAATAGGCGGCTTTTTGACCTGCGAGCTTCGGAAAAAGCGGGTTCGCGCTGTTGCCGTCCGCACCGTGACAGGCGGCGCACTTGCCAGAGGCGATGAAACTTCCGCGCTTCGGATTTCCGCCCGGGTAGTCTTGGGAATGAGCCGGCCCTGCAATGAGGAAGGCGGCAGATAGCGTCACGGGCAGGATCATCAACCAACGCCACGTACATGCCCGTTGCATTCCGGTTTTCCTCAGGCAATGGGTACGGATCGGACGGACGATCTCTGGCACGGCAGACTCCCTGTCAGTAGTGCGGGGGTGTACAACAGGGTAGCATCTCATCAGATTCTCCAACCCGACATTGACCTCACCCCGCTCCACATGCCCCACGTAGTTCCGATGCAGTCCTGCCAATTCCGCCAGAACCTCCCGACTCCAGCCCCTGGCCACACGCAGCAGTTTGGCGATTTGTCGGGCATATCCCAGCAGCGGCCAGATGGCAGTTTCCACTGCGCGCGGCGGTAACGGCTCCGGAAGGGCGGCGGGGTCGCGGGTTTCTGGAGTCGGTGTGTTCATTTTTCGGCCAACACCATGGAAGAAATCGTGTAACCCGGATTTCCGGCCCTGAGTTCTATCGGCTTGCCCGCGCACTCGGCGTAGGGATACATGAAATAATTGAGCGGGCCGCCCGCCTGGGCCGGGGTCAGCATGAAATCGCGCGCATGATTGAAGGCGACCCAGTTATCCTCGGCGTTGCCGAGGAAATAGTCCCGTACCCGGCCGATCACCTCGCGTGGCTGCTTCTCGTCCGTGACCTTGACCACGTCGGCGGGGTCCACCGGCACCCAGCCCGCGCCGGGGAGATACACCTCGGCTTTGCAATGCTGAGCGTTGGTGATGTCGCCGCTGCGGCCCAGCGTCGGCCCCAGGCGCGACTCGGCGGCACGAATCCCGAATACCTCGCGCGCCGGCAGGCCCGCGGCGCGCCCGAGCGCGACGAAGAGCGAATTGATGTCCACGCACTTGCCGCAGAGGTTGCCGCTCTCGAGCATGGTCTTGACGTCGCCCAGACCACACCAGGTGACCTGGAAATCGCGGTGGGTGTTCTCGATGATCCAGTCGTAAATCGCCCGGCTCTCGTCGAGGGGATTTTTGCTTCCCATTGTGATTTCGTTGGCCCGCTGCTTGACGATTCCGTCGGTGGGGATGTGCGCGGTCGGTTCGAGAAAATGTCTGACATCGGCCAGCAATTCGCTCCCCCGCACGGCTTGCGCCAACAACGCCCGCCGCTCTCGTACCTCCACTTGGATAGTTACGCTGAGCGCTTTGTCGTTCTTGTTCTCTTCCCACCGGGCGTGAAAAGCAGGCGCGCCGTAAACCGGGTCGCTGAAGAACCCGGCTTCGTTACCGTTGCCTTCATGATGCCATTTCAGCACGTTCTGGTAGCCGGTGTTCGCCGGCACCGGGATCCAAAGCGACAAGGGACCACCGGGATCTTGAAGCACAATTCGATAGGTGATTTCGACTTTCATGTCATTCCTCCACCAATTTTGAAGGCCGACTGTTCTCGGTCACCGTTCACTTCTGCACCTTCCCGAAAACCGCGCGGGATTCCTCATGTGCCACACGCCCTGCGGCCCCCCTGATCAGTGCCGTATTTCCACATAAAAACACTGCTACTTGGGCTGCGCCGCGCATTTCAGCCAACCTTGAACCCCTGACAACACTGACGCATTAGCTTTTCAGATCACGCTTCATTTGGTCGAACTCCTCGCGCCTGATCTCGCCGCGCGCATAGCGCTCCTTGAGAATATCGAGCGCGGATTTTTCCTGCTTTCGCTTCCCGCAGGAACCGGAACCCATAGAACATTTCACCAGCATCACAACGCCGACGATCAACAATCCCCAGAACAGCAACATGCCGACGCCCATGCCGCCCCATCCGTACCCACTCATATGCCCCCACATTTCCGCCTCCTTCCCAAAGTTACAGTTTCACGCGGCGCAAGCGCAACGCATTGGTAATCACCGACACCGAACTGAAACTCATCGCCGCCGCCGCGATGATGGGCGAGAGCAGCAACCCGAAAAACGGGTACAGCACGCCTGCCGCGATGGGAATGCCGAGCACATTGTAGATGAAGGCGAAGAATAGATTCTGCCGGATATTTCTCATGGTGGCACGGGACAGACGCACGGCGCGCACGATGCCGTTCAGGTCGCCCTTGACCAGCGTGACGCCCGCGCTTTCCATCGCCACATCGGTGCCGTTACCCATGGCGATACCAACTTGCGCCTGAGCCAGCGCCGGCGCATCGTTAGCACCATCGCCCGCCATCGCCACGATGAATCCCTGCGCTTGCAGTTGCTTAACGATGGACGCTTTTTGCTCGGGCAGCACTTCCGCCTCTACCCGGTCTATGCCCAACTTGCGCGCCACCGCCTCCGCCGTGGTGCGGTTATCGCCAGTAAGCATGATGACCTGTATGTTTTCCTCATGCAGGGTGCGGATCGCCTCCAGTGTGGAAGTCTTGACGGGGTCGGCCACGCCGATCGTTCCCGCCGCCTTGCCGTCAATCGCCAGCAGCATCACCGTCTGTCCGTCGCCGCGCAATGTGTCGGCGCGTACAGGCAAGTCATCTGCGTCAATTCTCAGTTCTTCGAATAATTTTAAATTGCCCAGCACGACCATGCGGCCTTCGACGGTTCCTGTCACGCCTTTACCTGTGATCGAACGAAATTCGCTGACCGCCGCAAGCGTGAAGCCTTTTTCCTTCGCACCGTTCACGATCGCTGCCGCCAGTGGATGTTCGCTGGCGCGCTCCAGGCTGGCCCCCAACCGCAGCACTTCATTTTCATCGTGCCCTGCAACGGCAAACACCGACACCAGTTTGGGTTTGCCTTCGGTCAGCGTGCCGGTCTTGTCCACCACCAGCGTGTTCACCTTCTCCATGGTTTCCAGCGCTTCGGCATTTTTTATCAGCACCCCGGTCTGCGCACCGCGACCGGTGCCGACCATGATAGACATCGGCGTGGCCAAGCCTAATGCGCACGGACAGGCGATAATCAGCACTGCCACCGCGTTAACGATGGCGTGCGAAAGGCGCGGCTCCGGCCCGAAGAGCCCCCATACCGCCAGTGTGACGAGTGCGGACAGCACCACTGCCGGAACGAAATATCCGGCGGTGACATCGGCCAGTCGCTGGATTGGCGCGCGCGAACGCTGTGCCTCGCTCACCATATGCACGATCTGCGCCAGCAGGGTGTCGGAACCGACGCGCTCGGCGCGCATCAGCAGACTGCCGGTACCGTTCACCGTGGCACCGATTAGGCGTGCGCCCATTATTTTTTCGACCGGAATGGATTCGCCGCTTACCATGGATTCATCTAGCGCACTCGCGCCTTCCAGCACCACACCATCCACCGGCACCTTCTCACCGGGACGCACACGTAGCACATCGCCCGGCTGTACTTGCCCCAGCGGTATGTCTTCCTCATTGCCGTCGGTACGCACGATGCGAGCGGTTTTCGGCGCAAGCCCCAACAGCAGTTTAATCGCCGCGCTGGTCTGGCTGCGCGCGCGCAACTCCATCACCTGTCCAAGCAGCACCAATGCCATGATGACTGCCGCAGCCTCGAAATACACCGGCACCAGACCACCCATCGTGTGCATCGTGGGCGGAAATATTCCCGGCAGCAGCATCGCCACCACGCTATACGTCCAAGCCACGCCGACGCCGAGCGAGATCAGGGTAAACATGTTGAGGTTGCGATTAACCAGTGACATCCAGCCGCGCTGAAAAATCGGCCAGCCGCTCCACAGCACCACCGGGGTCGCCAGCGCGAATTCCAGCCATTGTAGCGAGAGCATCGAGATGGATACCGGCATTGCTTGCGGCAACAGGTCGGAACTCATTGCCATCACGAACACCGGCAAGGCCAGCGCCGTGCTGATCCGGAAACGCCGCGTCATATCATTCAGTTCGGTATCGTCTTCTGCTGAAACATTGCGCGGTTCCAGCGCCATGCCGCATATCGGGCAACTGCCCGGCTCGCTGCGCACCACTTCGGGATGCATTGGACAGGTGTATTCGAGCGCACCTGGATCTGATGGAAATTCCGGTTCAAGTGCCATGCCGCACTTCGGACAACTTCCCGGCCCGGGCTGGTGTATTTCCGGATGCATGGGGCAGGTGTAATTTTTGGCGGAGGGGGAGGCAGTGGCGGATTCGGTTACGTCCGTTTTGATGTATGCAGATGGATTCGCCTGAAATTTTTCCAGGCAATGGCGAGAGCAAAAGCGATAATCCTTACCTGCTTGTTCCAGATGATGCGGCTTGTCAGCGGCCACCGTCATGCCGCAAACCGGGTCAATATCGGATGTCATATCCAACTCCTTCCGTTGGTGTTTAGCGTGATGGCGGGATCGTGCGACTGCATGCATTTGGCTTTCACCATTTCACGTAACGCTGCCTCTTCTGCCACAAAAGCCTGCACCGCCAGCGGATCGAATTGTATCCCGCCCATTTTTACAATTTCTTCATACGCATGTTCGAATGAATCTGCTGTACGATAAGGGCGATCGGAAGTAATCGCATCCAGCGTATCAATTACGACAACCAGCCGCGCCCCCAAGCAAATTTGTTCTCCTCAGAGTCCGCGTGGATAGCCGCTGCCATCGAAACGCTCTTCATGACTGAACACAATTTCGGCGGCTTCCGCCATACCGGGAATTTTCGCAACAATGCGACGACCCTTTTCCGTGTGCATCCGCATTCCCCGCCATTCAACCTCGTCAAGGGTGCCTTGTTTCAACAGAATCGCATCGGACATGCCAATCTTTCCGACATCATGCAGCAACGACCCCTAATAAATATGGCATTAGGCACCGAAATCTTGCCAAGATCGTGCAGAAATCCGCCCAGTGCTATACGCGCCACCTGATTTGGCGGAAATCTCCCATGTTCGGCCAAAACCCGACAGGCTGCTAGCCTCCTCCATGGAAGCCACGATAAGCAGGCCGTTCAACAGATGCTTCAGTTCCTCCATTTCGCAATTCCAAGAACATTACAGTGATATCAACAACACCCATGCATCTGAATGGGTGGGCATTTGACCGTGCCATAGGAACAAAAAACGCAACAATCCCCAGGTTTGGGGCGAATCAGCGTCTTGCAGCGACTGCATTCGCAAAAGTAAAGACAAGCGTCCGTCGGCATGATCTCGGTCTTGGCAAATCCGCAATGTGGGCAGGTCAACACGGATTCGAGATTGATCTTGTCCATGCTTAAGCCTCCCGTAGTGGAAATTTCCTGGAAACCTGCCTCAGAAAATCCATCTGGCGACCGAAATTGCGGCAACCCACGCACATCATCAAGTGAAGGCGCAGGCTCAGTTTTTGGGGTATGGAGAGATCCCTGTCCAATCGCTGAGACATCAACTCGGTAGCCTGCTTACAATTCAACATTTCCGCCTCCTGATTTGAACCAGCGCTCGTCCAGGCATAACCTCAGTCCCATGCGGGCGCGATGCAGTACCACCCAACAGTTCGTCGTGCTGATCCCCAATTCCTTACAGATCTCTTCCGTTTCCAAGCCGAGCATCTCTCTCATCATGAAAATCCTCGAAGCGTTTTCCGGCAGGCGGGTCAGACAGAGTTAGAATATCTTCCAGAATTGCTCGCTGGAAGCGCTCTTTTCGGGGTCTCCCCAGCCGGATGGCCGGGCATCTTCCTGCCAGTATCCGTTCTCGTCGAACAGTTCGTCATATGCCTCCTCCGGAATTTCTCCGATCGAAGGCGAGCGAATCCTGTCGCGGATGATGTCGACGATCTTGTTCTTCAGAATGCCAAAAACCCAAGTCTTGAGCCTGGACCGGTTTTCGAACGATTTCTTGTTGGAAAGCGCAGCGGCCAGCGCTTCCTGAACCGCGTCCTCCGCAGCGGAGTCGTCACGCAACTGGATCTTGGCGAACTTGAGCATGTCGCCCCGCAGTGAAGCAATGTCGTTTTCCATTCTTTGAGCATATCACTTCAAACTGAACTTTAGACATTCGCGGACTTTTCCCAATTTCGAAGGCATCCATCCACGCGATAAATTTTCGATAAATGC
>NZ_DAHVHV010000039.1:0-20005 GCF_027317285.1 Ferrovum sp.
TACCCCAGAGACGATACCCCGGGATGTACCGACGAAGGGCTCCAGTTCACCCAGTTGTTCTCCGAGTTCGAGGCCCTGCGTTGCCCGGTCTGGGGCATTTCGCGGGACAGCCTGTCCAGCCACGAAAAATTCCGGGCCAAGATGGGTTTCCCCTTTCACCTCCTGAGCGATCCCGATGAACTGGCCTGTACCCTGTTTGGCGTCATGAAGATGAAGAACATGTATGGCAAGCAGGTTCGCGGCATCGAACGCAGTACCTTCCTGATCGATTCGGAAGGCCGTCTGGCGGAAGCCTGGCGCGGGGTCAAAGTTCCCGGCCACGCGCAACACGTCCTGGAAACCCTCCGCACACTGCCCTGACCACTTTCTCCCCGGAGTCCGCCCCCCATGGTTGCCCACCCAGCCCCCAAACTGTTCGTCCTCGATACCAATGTGTTGCTGCACGATCCCACCAGCCTCTTCCAATTTCAGGAACACGACGTGTTCCTGCCCATGATGACCATCGAGGAACTGGATCACAACAAGAAAGGCATGACCGAAGTGGCGCGGAATGCCCGGCAGGTCAGCCGTTTCCTCGATGAAATCATCACCCGCGCGGGCAAAACCGATATCAGCCAGGGCATTTCCCTTGCACGCGCCCAAAATCCCGGCCCGTCGGGTACCCTGTTCTTGCAGACCCTGAAGAAGGCTCAGCCCACCACCCTGCTGGCCGATGAAAAACCCGACAACCAGATCCTGGCCGTTGCCCTCGAACTCCAGCGCAGCCAACCCAAGCGCGCCGTCATCCTGGTCAGCAAGGACATCAACATGCGCATCAAGGCCCGCGCGCTGGGCGTCGATGCGGAGGATTACTTCAACGACAAAGTCCTGGAAGACACCGATCTGCTGTATACCGGCGTTCGTGAACTGCCGGACGATTTCTGGGAAACCCACGGCAAGGACATGCAATCCTGGCAGGAACAGGGGCGCACCCTGTACAAGGTGGAAGGCCCCCTGGTCCCCAGTTTCTACCTGAATGAATTCGTCTATCAGGAACAGGGGGAAAACCCCTTCTACGCTCGAGTCAAGGAACGGATCGGCTCCAGTGCCGTCCTCGAAGTGTTGCGCGACTACACCTCCCTGCGGCATAACACCTGGGGAATCGTGGCAGCCAACCGGGAACAGAATTTTGCCCTGAACCTGCTCATGAACCCCGACCTCGATTTCATCACCCTGCTTGGTCAGGCGGGGACGGGAAAAACCCTGCTGACCCTGGCTGCAGGGTTGATGCAAACCATCGAACACAAACTGTATTCAGAGATCATCATGACCCGGGTCACGGTTCCCGTGGGCGAAGACATCGGCTTCCTGCCCGGAACGGAAGAAGAGAAAATGACGCCCTGGATGGGTGCGCTGGAGGACAATCTGGACGTTCTCAACAAGGGGGACGAAGAGGCCGGAGACTGGGGACGGGCGGCCACGCGCGACCTGATTCGTTCGCGCATCAAGATCAAGTCCCTGAATTTCATGCGTGGGCGGACTTTTCTCAACAAGTATCTGATCATCGACGAAGCCCAGAACCTGACCCCCAAACAGATGAAAACCCTGATCACGCGCGCCGGTCCGGGAACCAAGGTGATCTGCCTGGGAAACATCGCCCAGATCGACACCCCCTACCTCACGGAAGGCAGTTCCGGACTCACCTACGTGGTGGACCGTTTCAAGGGTTGGGTACACAGCGGACACGTCACCCTGCAACGGGGAGAACGTTCCCGTCTCGCCGATTACGCAGCCGAAGTGCTTTAACTCCGGGCCGTTCATGGAGTTAGGGTTCTACATCATCCTGCTGGCGCAATTTCTTTCTGCGTTGGCCGACAATGCCTTGTTGTTTGCGGCCATCGCCCTGCTCAAAACGATCTCGGCCCCCCCCGAATACGTCCCTTTCCTGCAACAATTTTTTGTGCTGTCCTACATCTTCCTGGCCCCGTTCGTGGGCGCCTTTTCCGATGCCCTGCCCAAGGGACGCGTCATGTTCCTCAGCAACATCATCAAATTGCTGGGCTGTCTGGCCATGCTGGTGGGGGTCAACCCACTCTTTGCCTACGGCCTGGTGGGATTGGGGGCAGCAGCCTATTCGCCGGCCAAATACGGCATTCTGACGGAATGCCTCCCCACCGGAAAATTGGTGGTCGCCAATAGCTGGATGGAGGCCTTGACCGTCATCGCCATCATTTTCGGTGCCGTATTGGGCGGCTGGATACTCAAACCCAACCTGCCCCTCTACCAACTTTTTGTCGCCTTCAGCACCCCCTTGATCGGTCATACCCTGAATGCCCCGCGCTTTTCCATCCTCGTCATCCTGCTGCTCTACGTTGGCGCCGCCGTGGTGAATCTGTATATCCCGCACGTCCTGCCCGATCACGTCCCCCCGCGCAGGACCCCCTGGTTTCTGGTACAGGATTTCTGGCGCTCGTTTCTTCAACTGTGGCGGGATCCGCTGGGGCAGGTTTCCCTGGCGGTAACCACCATTTTCTGGGGGGTCGGTTCTTCTCTCCGTCTGATCGTACTGGTCTGGGCCACCCTCCAGTTGCATTTCAACCTGGAGCAGGCCACCCAACTCACCGCCGTTTCGGCCGTGGGAATCGCCCTGGGTTCCATCGCGGCAGCCCGGTGGGTACGCCTGGAAAGCGCCATCAAGGTGCTGCCGGTGGGCGTGGCCATGGGATTCGCCATCCTGGGCATGCTGGTGGTTCGGGACTGGGCCGTGGCCGTGGTCCTGCTGGTGGCGGCAGGCGCCATGGCCGGTTTTTTCGTGGTTCCGATGAATGCCCTCCTGCAACATCGCGGTCATCAGATCATGGGCGCAGGGCACAGCATCGCGGTTCAGAATTTCAATGAAAACATCAGCATTCTGGCCCTGCTCGGAATTTATGCCGGGGTCATCCGGGCCGACCTGCCCTTGCGTCACCTTTTTCAGGACCTGGGCTTCGAAACCCTGCGCGGACAGGCCCTGAGGCCGACGGAAGCGGCCTTTTACGTGAGTGTCCTGCTGCTGGCCATTTTCATCAGCAGCCTGATGTTCTGGCTTTATCGCCGTTATCGTCATGTGGAGTACGTGGATTGAACGCCGGCCCTCTCCTTGCCCTGGAATTTTCCACCGAGTGTGCGTCCGTCGCCCTGTGGCAGGAGGGACGGATCCTGGCCTCTCGGGAGGATGAGGGAGCCGCCCCTTCCGGGCGCGTCTGGTCCCTGCTGGACTCTGTCCTGGCCGAGGCCCGACGAACCTGGGACGATCTGGGAGGAATCGCCTATGGGGCAGGGCCGGGCGGTTTCACCGGGGTCCGGCTGGCCTGCGGCATCGCGCAAGGTCTGGGATTGGGCCTGGGGATTCCCCTTTTCCCCGTCTCCACGCTCGAATGCCTGACTGAAGTCGCCCCCCATCCCCGCATCGTCGTGGCGCTGGATGCGCGCATGAATCAGGTCTACCTCGCCGCCTATGAGCGTCAGGACTCAGGATGGCAGGAGTGCTTGCCACCCCGGTTGTGCAGTCCGGGCGATCTGTCCGGCCTACCCGACCTGCCTGCCGGAGACTGGTGGGGAGCGGGTTCCGGAGCGGTCGCCTGGAATACCCTGCTCACCTTACGCTGGGCATCCCAGTGGCAGGGCACGATCCCGGGACTCTCTCCGCACGCCACACATATCGCTGCCCTGGCAGGCCAGGCCAGGAAACGCACGACCGGGGTCAGTCCTGCCGCCGCCCAACCCATCTATCTGCGCCAGCGGGTTGCCCTGACCCGCGCAGAACGTGGGCTATGAACACCGTTTCCCTGCGTCCGCTCACCCTTCAGGATGTGGATGCGCTTTGTGCCATCGAAAAGCGGAATTTTTCCGCGCCCTGGACCGGACGTCAACTTCTGGAATCCTTGTCCCAGCACCAGGGCTTGGGCCTGGTGGCGCCCTCGGGAACGCTGTTCGGGTATACTTTTTTCATGGTTGTTTTTCAGGAAACCCATCTGCTCAACCTGGTCATCGACCAGCCCTGGCAACGCCAGGGCTGGGGGCGCGTGCTGCTCGATGAAGTCATCACCCAGGCCAGCGCACAGGGCGCGGAATGCCTGCTGCTCGAAGTACGCCCCTCCAACGAGGCCGCCCTGCATTTGTACCGCTCGGCCAACTTCCAGCTCATCGGAACCCGCCGGGGTTATTACGCGACCCCGACGGGGGATCGTGAAGACGCCCTCGTGCTGCAGCGCAGCCTGATGTCCTGAAACCGGATATCGTCGACATGCATGTACAGGAAGCCTACTGGAAAGAGTTGGGACTGTGGCCCCTCTGGGTTCCCCGGCAAAATCTGCCGCCCGCACCCCCCGAAGTGCTTTCCCCCTCCCGTGCGGACGGAAAAAATCAGGAAATTTCCGCGCCCCCGCCAGCGCTTCCCGACTTGCCGGTAACGGGCGATCTGCGCCAGCAGGTCGCTTCCTGCACCCGCTGCGCGCTACACGAACAACGCAAGCAGGCGGTTTTTGGACTGATTCACCCCGGCAGCCCCTGGATGTTCATCGGAGAAGGACCCGGCGCAGAAGAAGATGCGCGCGGGCTGCCCTTCGTCGGACCTGCCGGACGCCTGCTGGACGGCATGCTCACGGCCCTGGGACTGGAACGGGGCCCTCAGGTCTCCATTGCCAATGTGGTGAAATGCCGCCCTCCCCATAACCGCACCCCCAGCGACCATGAGTGTGCCACCTGCCTGCCCTTCCTCCGTCAGCAAATCGCACAGGTCCAACCGCGCATTCTGGTCCTGCTGGGCAAGGTTGCTGCCCGCACCCTGCTGGACACCTCTCTGCCCATGGCCCAACTGCGCTCCAGAACCCATCTCTTCGAAGGCATCCCCACCGTCGTCACCTGGCACCCTGCCTACCTCCTGCGCACCCCGGCAGAAAAGGCGGGAACCTGGGCGGACCTCTGTCGTGCGCGCCATCTGCTCACGAACCCCACCTGATCCGGACCTCCTTCCAACCGCGGAGACGAGTGGTTTACAAATCGATACAATTTTTTTTCCAGTTATTACACTATCATGCGCTCATGAATACTCCACGCCCCCGCATCATCGTCCTGGATGACGATCTTCGACTACGCGAATTACTTCAGCGTTACCTTTCTCAACAAGGCTTCAGTGTGACGGCCGTCCCCGACACCCTCGCACTCGATCAGGCTCTGGCAAAATCACCCCATGATCTGCTGGTCCTGGATCTGATGCTCCCCGGCGAGGATGGCTTGGCGCTGTGCCGCCGGCTGCGCGCCCAGAACAACCCCATTCCCATCATCATGCTGACAGCCAAGGGCAATGATTCAGATCGGATTCTGGGGCTCAACACGGGGGCCGATGACTATCTCTCCAAGCCCTTCAACCCCAAGGAGTTGCTGGCCCGGATTCAGGCCGTCCTGCGGCGCCAGTCCTGGGACACGCCCCTGGCCGACGACCATCATGTCCAGGATCTGGTGACGTTCGGGGAATTCAGTTTTCACCTGCTTCAGCGTACCCTGCACAAAAACGGGGAACTGGTTTCCCTCTCCAGCAGTGAATTTTCTCTCCTGCGGGCGCTGGTCACGCACCCCCACGAACCCCTCTCCCGGGAAAAACTCACGGATCTGGTGCGGGGCCGGGAACGGGAGGTGTTCGACCGCAGCATCGATGTCCAGATTTCGCGCCTGCGTCGCCTGCTCGAGGAAGACCCGGGACATCCCCGCCACATCCGTACCGTCTGGGGCATCGGATACGTCTTCGTCCCCGAGATCACCGCGCCGGAATGATCATTGCCCGATCGCTGCTGGGACGAACCCTTCTCGTCACGGTGCTGACGGTACTGGTGACCCACATCGCCACGCTCTTCGTATTCCAGCGCTTCTATGTCGCGCCTCTGCTGGAACATACCATCCAGGATCGGGCCAACCATATTTTTTCCCTGATCACGGCGCTGGAATATCTCTCTCCGCCCGCTCAATCGGCATTCATCCGGGAATTTGACGACAGCGAGGGCGGCGTGATTCAATCCACCGCCCCCGATCCCCTGAAGATTCACAGTCCCGCACCGTCCAGCCGGGTATTCCTGCTACAGCAGCGACTCCGTTCCCGTTATCCCACGACCCGCCTCTGGGTCACCACCCAGGGTCAGTTGCCTGCCGTCTGGATCCCTTTACATACCACCCACGGAGATTTCTGGTACATCACCCAGCGCCAGCGCTTCGATGCGGATTTCCCGGAAAAATGGGCCCTGTTGCTGGCCCTTGTAATCCTGCTTGGATTTTCCAGCGTGTACTGGGCGGTCTATCGCATCAACCGTCCCCTGCGGGATTTGACCCAGGCCGCCCATTGCATTGCAGCCGGGCAACCCAGCCTCCTGAAAATCACCCCGGACATTCCCAGTGAAATTCGCGAGGTCAGTGAAGCCTTCCACACCATGCAACATGCGCTCAAAACCCTGGAAACCAATCGAACCATCATGCTGGCGGGGGTTTCTCACGACCTGCGCACCCCCCTGTCACGACTGCGTCTGGCGCTGGAAATGCTCCAGTCACCTGCGCCCCCACCGCTCGACCCCCTGATTCAGGATCTGGAAGAAATCGACCGGATCATCGACCAGTTTCTGGATTTTGCCCGGGATCGTCCTCATTATCCCCTGCATCTCCGGGCCCTTGACCCCCTCGCCGTGGCCTGTCAGGAGCGCTTCGTCAGCCGGGGTGTTCCCGTCACTCTGGACATGAGCCCCAATCTGCCCCGGGTATGCTTCAATGAACTGGCCCTGGAACGGATCCTCAACAATCTGCTGGAAAACGCGGTTCGTTATGGCAAACCGCCCTTCCACCTGAGTCTGTATCAGGAGGGGAAATCCGTCTGTCTGGCCGTACGCGATCACGGCGAGGGGATTCCTGCCGATGAGATCCCTCACCTCCTCCAGCCGTTCACACGACGCGAAAGTTCGCGGGGAGGCCCGCCGGGATCCGGACTGGGACTGGCCATCGTGGCGCGCATCGTAAACCTGCACCACGGTACCCTGGAATTACGCAGCCCCCCGGAGGGCGGACTGGAAGTCGTGGTCCGCTTGCCCATCCCCGGGCAAACCGGCCCTGACGACCCCACCAACCGCACCGTGTGATCGACTGCCCGGAACGCGTCCAATCGCCCGAACTCAGGATTCTGGGGGAGCGGGACGCTGGAAGAAACGACAGGCCACGGCCAATTCCCTCGTCCGTGCCATGGGGGGCAAACTCTGCCAGATTTTTGTGCCGTAGGATTTTTCCAGGATACGGCGATCCCCGATCATCAAGACCCCGCGATCCTGTTCGTCGCGGATCAACCGTCCGGCTCCCTGCTTGAGTTGGAGGATGGCGCGGGGTAACTGATAGTCCATGAAGCCATTGCGACCTGCCCGGTTGATTTCCTCGATGCGCGCGGCCTCGACGGGATCGTCCGGGGGCGCAAAGGGCAATTTGTCGATCACCACCACGGAAAGGGCTTCGCCCTTGATATCCACGCCCTCCCAGAAGGAGGACGTTCCGAGCAGGACCGCATGTTTCGTGCGGCGGAAACGTTTGAGCAGATCACTTCGCGTACGCTGCCCCTGAACCAGCACCGGATAGGACCAATGCCCTTCCTGCTTCCAGACCTCCAGGATGCGCTGTGCTTCCTGCAGCGCCCGGTAGGTCGTAAAGAGCAGGAAAGCCCGTCCCTGGCTGGCCTCCAGCAGAGGGCGAGCCCGTTCCAGAAGGGTCCGGGTATGAGTCGGCTCCTGGGGCAAAGGCAGATCCTGCGGCACGTACAGCAGCGCCTGATGAAAATAGTCGAAGGGACTTTCCCAACTGAGGGCGCGGGCTCGCGGCAACCCCATGGCCTCCAGATAATGGGCAAAGTCTCCCTTCACCGACAGGGTGGCCGAAGTGAAGATCCAGGCCCGCTGGGTATCCTGCCAGTAAGGTCCGAGCAATTCCCCCAGGCCGAGGGGGGTGGCATTGAAATGGAGGGTTTGGGGGAAACATTCCACCCAGCGCACCTGTCCGGGCAACTCTGTTTCTTGCCAGCGCATGGCCAGATCACGGCACTCTTGCGCCTCCCTGGCCAGTTCCTGCAAGGCTTCGGCGCGCTCGCCGTGGGCGGTCAGGTGCGCCACGAACTGTTCCATCGCCTGCATGAAGTCTGCCCATGCCGCAGCAAACGCGGGTTCGCGGTGGACCTGATCCAGGGTCAGACGCCCTTCCCGCATCGTGAGGGAATGCCGCAAGGGGAGGATGCTTTTTTCCAGATGGCGGGCACTCTGGCTCAGTTCGTCCTGCTCGATGCCAAGGCCGGGCAAAAGGGCATGGAGAGTTTCCGTGAGTTCAACGACTTTGAACGTGGACAGGGATTGCCCGAAAAAATGGGTGGCGATGGCCGGTAACTGATGGGCCTCATCAAAGATCACGGCATCGGCCAGGGGCAGCAATTCCCCTGCCCCTTCGTCGCGCAATACCAGATCGGCAAAGAACAGATGGTGATTGATGACCACCAGATCTGCCTGAAGCGCCTGCTTGCGCGCAGCCAGCACGAAACAGTTGGCAAGGTGGGCGCATTCCTGTCCCAGACAGTTTTCCCGCGTGGAGGTTACCTTGCGCCAGATGGCCGACTGTTCCGGAACTTCCCCCAGTTCGGCAATATCCCCGCTGGTGGTTCGCTGAGCGAACGCCTGTACCAGGTGCAGATGGGCCACTTCCGCACGATCAAAAAGTACGCCCTGACGGAGCGTCTCCTCCAGGTGATGGGGGCAAAGATAGTTGGCCCGACCCTTGAGCAGGGCGACAGACACGGGGATTTTCAGCACGTCCCGCAGAGCCGGGATATCGCGCTGGAACAGTTGGTCCTGCAAGGTCTTAGAGGCGGTGGACAAGACCACCCGGGCCCCGGACAAAAGCGCGGGAACCAGGTAGGCGAAGGTCTTGCCGGTTCCTGTCCCGGCTTCCACGACCAGGGCCGAACGTTCCTCCAGCGCCTGCACCACGGCTTGTGCCATTTCCACCTGTGCCGGACGGAGTCGATAGGTCGCCACACCCTGAGCAAGAGGACCGCTGCTTGAAAATGCAGGTTCGATATCCAGCATGGGCGCGTTTCCCTTCCCCCTCTCAATTCAATCCGTAACGGCGGATGAACCACGTTTTGATGACGTGCGCCAGCGTCAGATACCCCAGCAATATGGCCACCAGATAAGGCCAGAAGCGAATGGGCAAGGGCGTGAACCCCAGAGCATGGGCAAAGGACGAATAGGGCAACCAGATGGCAACCGTGCAGATGGTCAGACTCGTCAGGGTCATGGGCAAACTGGCCCGACTCTGCAGAAAGGGAATCCGTCCCGTACGAATGATATGGATGATCAGGGTCTGGGACAGCAGGGATTCCACGAACCAGGCCGTCTGAAACATCGACTCGCCCGCCATCGTATTGGCCTTGAAGACATAATACATCAAGGCAAAGGTCAGATAGTCGAAAATGGAACTGATGGGCCCCATCATGAGCATGAAGCGCGTGATGTTGGCGATGTCCCAGCGTCGGGGTTGGGCAATGTATTCTTCATCCACATGGTCCGTGGGAATGGCCGTCTGGGAAAAATCATAGAGCAGGTTGTTGGTCAGCACCTGAATGGCCTGCATGGGCAGAAAGGGCAGCCAGGCGCTGGCACCCAGTACACTGAACATGTTGCCGAAGTTGGAACTGGCGCCCATCTTGATATATTTGACGATATTGCCAAAAACCTTGCGCCCTTCGATAACCCCTTCCTCGAGCACCATCAGACTTTTTTCCAGCAGGATGATATCGGCAGATTCCTTGGCGATATCCACGGCCGTATCCACCGAAATGCCGACATCGGCCGCCTTCAGGGCCGGACCATCGTTGATTCCGTCCCCCATGAAACCCACCACGTGACCGCGCAGATGCAATGCCTTGATGACCCGCGCCTTTTGCGCCGGGGACAATTTGGCAAACACCACGATGCGTTCTGCGGCTTCCGCCAATTCCTCATCCGAAAGGGTTTCCATGACGGAGCCCAGCAGGATCTCATCGACCTTGAGCCCCACTTCATGACAGACCTTGCGGGTGACCACGTCATTGTCCCCGGTCAGGATCTTGACTTGCACGCCATGCCGATGGAGCGCTGCGATGGCCTCCCGTGCGCTGTCCTTGGGCGGATCCAGGAAGGCGATGTAGCCCACCAGCACCAGATCGCTCTCGTCCTTCAACCCGTAGGCGCCCCCCCGGGAAGCCGTTTCCTTGTAGGCAATGGCGATGACCCGGAACCCGTCTTCATTGAGTTCCCGGGTCACCTGCAGAAGTTGTCCCAGATAGGAGGGTTCGAGAGCCTCCACGCACCCGTTGACCTCGGCATGGGTGCAACAGGAAAAGACTTCTTCCACCGCACCCTTGCAGATCAGAAGGTGGCGACCCTTGCCTTCCACCACCACGGACATGCGGCGACGCTGGAAGTCAAAAGGGATTTCATCGATCTTGCGGTACTGCACCCCGGCCTTGATTCGTTCCGTCAGTCCGGCGTATTCCAGGACCGCCACATCCAGAAGGTTCTTGAGTCCGGACTGGTGATAACTGTTGAGATAGGCGTATTCCAGTACGTCCTCATTCTCATGACCGTAGATATCCACGTGTTTTTCAAGAATGATCTTGTCCTGGGTAAGCGTTCCGGTCTTGTCCGTGCACAGCACGTCCATGGCCCCGAAATTCTGGATGGAATTGAGGCGCTTGACGATCACCTTCTTGCGCGACATGGCCAGGGCGCCCTTGCCCAGATTGACCGTGACGATCATGGGCAACATTTCCGGTGTCAGGCCCACCGCAACCGCCATGGCAAACAGGAAGGCCTCCATCCAGTCGCCCTTGGTAAACCCGTTGATCAGGAAGACCAGCGGCGTCATGACGAAAATGAAACGGATCATGAGCCAGGTGAACTGGCGGATGCCCCGGTCGAAACTGGTCAGGTTCTGTTCGCCCGTGACCAACTGGGCCAGACGCCCGAAGTAGGTCAGCGCGCCAGTATGCACGATCACTGCCGTCGCGGTGCCGCTGACCACATTGGTCCCCATGAAGCAGACATTGTTGAGTTGGAGGGGGGCATGTGTCGCATCGGTTTCGGCTGCAAAAAACTTTTCCACAGGCAAGGCTTCACCCGTCAGGGAGGACTGATTGATGAACAAATCCTTGGCCGTCAGCAGCCGTACATCGGCCGGGATCATATCCCCGGCCGAGAGTTGAATCACATCTCCAGGCACCAGTTCCTCGATGGGGACCTCGCGCCGCTGGGGACCATGGGGATGCAGATGAATGTTGAAATGACGATTGACCTCGTCGGGAACCCCGCTCCGTCGATCCTTGCGCAATACCGTCGCGGTGGTGCTCACCATTTCGCGCAACCGCTCGGCGGCATTGGTGGACCGGTACTCCTGCACGAACGTCAGGGTAATGCTGATGACCACCATCAGGGCAATGATGGTGGCCGCCTCCCGGTCCCCCAGATAAAGGGACAGGGCTGCCAGGGCAATCAGCAACAGGTTGAGCGGATTTTTGAAATAGGAAAAAATTTGCCGGAGTGGGCTCACCCGAGCCTCTTGGGCCACGGTGTTGGTGCCATACACGCCCAGGCGGTCTTCCGCTTCCCGGTCGAGCAAGCCTTCGAGGGAACTGTCCAGTCGGCGCAGGGCCAACTCGGGCTCGCAGCGGGAAACCTCCAGCAACAAACCCGTCTCGACCGGGCCTGGGGGGGCGGGGGAACGAACTAAAGCGTTCCGTCTGAAAATGCTAAGAAAATCTGCCATAAAACCTCCTGACCGGTCATCCCGGTATTCAGTCATGGTCAGATTAAGAGATTATGACGGGAACCCTTGGGAAAACCGTTGTTCATTCAACGGGCGTAAACTGGAACACTCCAAGATGGGACTCCAACGTCATGCGAAGTCGCGATTCTCTGACAAAACAGGGGAGGCTGTCAATGGCACTTACGATTTTTCTCCGCACCCGCCTGCCTGCGCAACGGGACCTGTCGCGCACGGACGCCAAATGTCCGCCGCATCACCTTGATATTCCTCCTCCTGTGCCCCATGTACGGCTCAGGACCCACAATGATTCAGGAGCGCACCATGCGATTTGACAAACTGACCACCAAATTTCAGGAAGCCTTTGCCGATGCGCAGAGTTTGGCGCTGCGTCATGACCATGCCAACATCGAGCCGGTACATCTGTTGCAGGCCCTTCTGGACCAACAGGATGGAACCACGGCCGCATTGCTGGCCCGTGCCGATATTCAGGTACAACCTCTGAAACAGGGGCTGACCCCCTTGCTGGAGCGGGTCGCCCGTCTTCCCACCCCGAGCGGAGAGGTCAGCGTCTCCCGCGATCTCAATGCCCTGCTCAATCTGACGGAACGGGAAGCCCAGAAACGCCAGGATCCTTTCATCGCCTCCGAACTTTTTCTGCTGGCCCTGTGCGACGACAAGGGCGAGGTGGGACGCCTGTTCCGCCAGCATGGCGCTCAGCGCCCCCGTCTGGAAAAGGCGATCGAAGCCCTGCGCGGCGGGGCCGGGGTCACCAGCCAGGACAGCGAAGGAACGCGCGAAGCGCTCAAGAAATACACCCTGGATCTCACCGAACGGGCCCGGCTTGGCAAACTGGACCCGGTCATCGGACGGGATGATGAAATCCGCCGGGTCATCCAGATCCTGCAACGCCGCACCAAGAACAACCCGGTGTTGATCGGTGAACCCGGCGTCGGCAAAACTGCCATCGTCGAAGGACTGGCCCAGCGGATCGTCAACGACGAGGTGCCCGACAGTCTGCGCCACAAGAGCGTACTGGCTCTGGACATGGCGGCCCTGCTGGCCGGCGCCAAATATCGGGGCGAATTCGAGGAACGCCTCAAGGCCGTGCTCAAGGAGTTGGCCCAGGACGAGGGGCAGACCATCGTCTTCATCGATGAACTTCATACCATGGTGGGGGCAGGCAAGGCAGAGGGGGCCATGGATGCGGGCAACATGCTCAAGCCAGCCCTGGCGCGCGGAGAGTTGCACTGCGTGGGGGCCACGACTCTGGACGAATACCGCAAATACGTGGAAAAGGATGCCGCCCTTGAACGACGTTTCCAGAAGGTGCTGGTGGGCGAACCCACGGTGGAGGATACCATTGCCATTCTGCGCGGCCTGCAGGAAAAGTACGAACTCCATCATGGCGTGGACATCACGGACCCGGCCATCGTGGCGGCGGCCGAATTGTCCCAGCGCTACATCACCGACCGCTTCCTGCCCGACAAGGCCATCGATCTGATCGATGAAGCGGCGGCACGGCTCAAGATGGAAATCGATTCCAAGCCCGAAGCCATGGACAAATTGTTTCGGCGTCTGATCCAACTCAAGATCGAACGCGAGGCGGTACGGCGCGAGACGGACGAGGCATCCCAGAAACGCCTGGCCTTGCTGGAAGAGGAAATTCACAAACTGGAACAGGAATACGCGGATCTGGAAGAAGTCTGGAAGGCTGAAAAGGCCCAGGTACAGGGTTCCCAGCACGTCAAGGAAGCCCTTGACCGGGCTCGTGCGGAAATGGAAACTGCCCAGCGTCAGGGCGACTTGCAGAAAGCATCGGAACTCAAATACGCACGAATTCCCCAACTGGAAGCCCAGTTACGTCAAACCACCGAAACCAGCGGCAAGCCCCAACCCCTCCGATTGTTGCGCACCCAGGTGGGCGCGGAGGAAATTGCCGAAGTGGTGTCGCGCGCCACGGGCATTCCGGTGTCCAAAATGATGCAGGGAGAACGGGAAAAGTTGCTGCACATGGAAGATTACCTGCATCAGCGCGTGGTCGGGCAGGACGAAGCCGTGCGCCTGGTCTCCGACGCCATTCGGCGCTCCCGTTCCGGTCTGTCAGACCCCAACCGGCCCTATGGTTCCTTCCTGTTTCTGGGCCCCACGGGAGTGGGAAAAACCGAGTTATGCAAAACCCTGGCCAACTTCCTATTCGACTCGGAGGACCACCTGATTCGCATCGACATGTCGGAATACATGGAAAAACATTCCGTTGCCCGGCTCCTCGGTGCCCCACCCGGCTACGTGGGCTTTGAAGAAGGCGGCTATTTGACAGAGGCGGTGCGGCGCAAACCTTATGCCGTCATCCTGCTGGATGAAGTGGAGAAAGCGCACCCCGACGTCTTCAATGTCCTGCTCCAGGTCCTGGATGATGGACGCATGACCGATGGACAGGGACGGACGGTGGATTTCCGCAACACGGTCGTGGTCATGACTTCCAATCTGGGCTCGCAAATGATCCAGCAAATGGCCGAAGACGATCAAGCCGTGATCAAATTGGCGGTCATGGCCGAAGTCAAGACCCATTTCCGCCCCGAGTTCGTCAATCGCATCGACGAAATCGTGGTCTTCCATGCCCTGGGAGAGGCCCAGGTCCGTTCCATCGCCCGTATCCAGATGGCTCAATTGATCCGTCGACTGGAAAAAATGGAACTGACTCTGGAAGTGAGCGATACCGCTCTCGATCAACTGGCCGCCGTGGGTTTCGACCCGGTTTATGGGGCCCGCCCCCTCAAACGGGCAATTCAGAGCGAACTGGAGAATCCTCTGGCCCGTCGCATCCTGGAAGGCGCCTTCCTGCCCGGCAGCACGATCCGGGCAGACTGGAAAGGAGGGCAGTTCCTGTTCAAAACCGCTTGAAACCAAAGCGCTGAAAACTATTCGCTCCAGCGGGAACATCCTGCGTCGTTCCCGTTCGGGCCAAGAATGATCGCAGGCATCCCCCCAACCGAAGGCCGGGGGGATGCCTGCGGCGCCCTTGTGTTTGATCCCCGTTTCACATTGAACCCCCATCCAGATCAGACCTCAATGCATCAAGTTTAGGGATGCATTCGACTTCACTCGCCGTTGAACGGCGCTACCAGACAAGCAATCCAGATCGACCATTTTTTCAAAATCATAAAATTTTTCAGCAGATTGCCAAATACACCCCATTGGCACAGGATCGCTTTACAGTAAATTAATATAAAAGATAATAATAAATACAATTAACTTTTATTAATTGAATGGTTTGACCATAATGAAATCTAGACATCGCTCATTGTGCGCGTCGACGAATCCCATTGAGAGGATCTCAGCCATGTTATACACGGAGATTGTCATGCTTGAACCATCAAACCTGAATTTCATTATCCTTGCGCTCATCTCTGCGGTACCGCTGCTGCTCTGGGTAATGGGAATTTTCGGGAGCGTCCTGACTGGCGAACATGCCCGACTTGTGGCCCGTCTGAGTAACGGCATCTCAGGAACGTCCTTTATCTGTTCAGCCCTTGCCGCACTGCTGTACGCGACCGATGGAAAATCCCTGACAGTAACCCCATTCTCCCTTGCATTGCCCGGAGACATGGGGGCATTGGCCCTGAGCCTCTATATCAATGCAGTCACGGTAGTAATGCTCTCGCTGGTCTCCTTCATCGGGTTCGTGGTCTCCCGCTACGCGCGCAACTATCTCCAGGGTGAAAAACATCAGGGGCGGTTTTATACCTGGCTCAATCTCACGACCGCTTCCATCCTGACCTTGATCGTTTCCGGCAACATGCTGATGTTCGTCTGTGTATGGATGGCCACCAGCCTCTGCCTGCATCACCTCCTGATGTTCTATCCGGAACGGTCAGGGGCCGTACTCGCAGCGCGCAAAAAAATCATTATCAGCCGGGTGGGCGAGATCAGCCTGCTGGTCGCCGTAATGCTCATCGGTTCTACCCTGCACACCATGGAGTTTGAGGGGGTTTTTCATACCATGGCAGCAATGACCGGGCCGCTTCCGGTCGCACTCCAATGGGCCAGCGGGCTCATTGTACTGGCCGCAGCGCTTAAAACGGCCCAATTTCCTCTGCAGGGCTGGCTGATTCAGGTGATGGAGGCCCCTACCCCTGTGTCGGCCCTGTTGCATGCGGGTATTGTCAACGGAGGCGCATTCCTGATCATTCGCATGAGCCCGGTCATGTCACAGGCCACCACGGCCTCCAACGTTCTGGCCATGATCGGACTCATGACGATCGCCACCGCCGGTTTGATCATGCTGACCCAAACCAGCATCAAGGTATTTCTGGCCTGGACGACCACTGCCCAGATGGGCTTCATGCTACTGGAATGTGGTCTTGGGTTGTACAGTCTGGCGATGCTGCATCTGGTGACGCACTCCTTGTACAAGGCGCATGCCTTTTTATCCTCGGGTAGCGGCGTGGATATTTTTCGTGCGCCAGCCGTGCGCCCCGCCCAATCCACGCCAACCTTCGGGCAATGGCTCATCGTACTCGCCTTCGCGGGCCTGATGACCTTCGGGATCGGAGCCGCCTTTGGCGTTGCCCCGAAAAGTCAGCCTGCCCTCCTGGCATTGGGCGCCGTCGTCGCGGTGGCAGTGACTCAACTTCTGCTCCAGTCTTTCAAGGCAGGCATGGGGGCTGCATTCGTCCTGCGTACAGCCGGCCTCAGCGCTGTGGTCTGTACTGCCTATTTCAGTCTTCATACCGCATTCCATTTCATGCTGGCGACGAGCCTTCCGGCTGCACAAATGGCCAACAGTCCGACTCAACTCGCCCTTATCGGGCTGGTAATGGTCACCTTCTTCGCCATCCTCCTGATCCAGCAGAACCTGCCAAACCTGGTCCAATACCCGATCGTGCGTAGAGCCTATGTGCACCTCTATAACGGACTGTATGTCGACATCCCGTTTTCGCGACTATTGCAGCGATTTTGGCCAGGCCAACCTGCGCCTGGGCAACCTAAAGGAGTCTGATCATGAGCCGCACGACACACCTCTCTTCCAAACCATCTGTCAGCGGTCTCGGTTCAACCGCCAATGCTGCCTATGACGCCGCTGCGCTTAAAACCATGGTGGAATCGACATGCCAGCGAATCGTACCCCTCTGGCCACTCAACGCCTTCGTCGCGGTCAACCCTTATTTTGGCCTGCGCCACCAGGATTTTGAACATGCCAGCGAAACCCTGGCCAGAGTGGCAGGTTCGCCACTGGTCATGCCGCGATCTTACTATCGGGAGCAAATCTCGACGGGACGCATTGCGCGCGCCGACCTGGAACAGTCGCAACGGCAACATGGCCTCGTGCTCGACGCCGCCGCCTTGGAAAAAGCCATCGCCAGCGATTCCTCCCCTTCCACGGACCCAATCGCCCTGGTTTCGAGCGTCCTCGAAGATCTGGACGGTACTCCATGGAGCGGATTTGTCATAGAACGAATCAGTCAGTTCTCTGCCGCTTATTTCGATCGAGGCCAGGCCATCTGGCCGATGCCCTGGCGAAAGGAATCCCTCTACGAAGCATGGCGCCATTTTTCGGAAATCGACCTGAGCCCGGGGATGATGGGCTTGCGGGATGTCAGGCAGGCAGTCGCCGCGTTACCCCATCTGCCGATGGACACGATTGCCTTGGCTCTGCGGAAACTCGCCATTCCCGCCGATCGGGTGGAAGATTATCTCCATGCCGCCTTGTTGAATATCGGCGGCTGGGCAGCCTGGACACGTTACCTCCGCTGGGAACAGGAATTGGTAGGCGGACAGGAGGATTCCATCGTCGATCTATTGGCCATCCGGCTTGCCTGGGAACTGATCCTGTTCACTGCGCGGCAGGCTTCAGAGTTGGGGGATGCATGGCGGCAGGCAGTGCAAGCCCCTGCACACCGCATGCAGGCTCATGCGCAAATGGACTTTGTGCTGCAAACGGCTTTTGAACTCGGTTACCAGAAAAAGATCATTGCGGAACTTGCCAATCCTGCCCGGCAGGCGGCGCTGAAACCCGCCCCTGTCCGCCCCCCCGTGCAAGCCGCGTTCTGCATCGATGTGCGCTCAGAAGTGTTTCGCAGGGCATTGGAAACAGTTGCCCCCGCCGTGCAAACCGTGGGATTTGCCGGGTTCTTTGGCGCTTTCATGGAATACGTGCCCCTGGGAGCCTCTGATGCACGGATGCACATGCCTGTATTGCTGACGCCCGGCTACCGGGTCCACGAACAACTTCGTGATGGCAGCAAGCAGGAAATGGAGGAAGCCATCAACCAGCGCCGCCAATCTCTTCATGGTTCAAATACCTGGAAGGCCTTCAAGAGTTCGCCCTCCTCCTGTTTTTCATTCGTGGAATCGGCGGGTCTGCTTTATGGCCCCAAATTGCTCGGCGACAGTTTCGGATGGAGCCGTACCGTGCCTCACCCGGAAACCAAGGGAATCACGCCCGAACTGCGGGACCGTCTTGCACCAACCCTGGCTGCAGTCTCCCATGGCCACGAGATAACCCAAACCCGACAGAAATCGGCCCCGACAGTCGGCATCCCCGTGGAAAATCGCGCCGCCTCGGCGGAAATGATTTTAAAGGCCATGTCGATGACCAGCAATTTTGCGCGCCTGATTTTACTGATCGGGCACGGAAGCAGCACAGTCAACAACCCCCACGCTACCGGACTCGATTGCGGGGCCTGTGCAGGTCAAACCGGTGAAGCCAGCGCCCGGGTCATTGCAGCTTTGTTGAATGATTCCAAAGTGCGCGAAAAACTTGCGCAAAAAGGCATTCATATTCCGACGGATTCCCGGTTTGTGCCGGCCTTGCATGATACGACACTCGACGAAATCACCTTGTTCGATATCGACGAATTGGCATCGACTCATGCGCCCGACCTGAAGCAGTTACGCAAGTGGCTGATCCAGGCTGGGCGACTGGCCCGCATGGAACGTTCCAATCTGCTCGGCATCTCGAATCTGGCACCCGAGATTGTCGATGCCCTGATTCAGGAACGCAGCCGGGACTGGTCGCAGGTTTTTCCGGAATGGGGCCTTGCCGGGAATGCCGCATTTATTGCCGCCCCCCGCTCCAGGACCACGGGCATCGACCTTTCCGGAAGAGCATTTTTGCATGACTATGAATGGCGCAAGGATGAAGGCTTCGGGGTTCTGGAACTCATCATGACCGCACCGATGGTGGTCGCCAACTGGATCAACATGCAGTATTACGGGTCCGTGGTTGACAACCAGAGATTCGGAAGCGGCAATAAGGTACTGCACAACATCGTGGCTGGATCCATCGGCGTATTCGAGGGGAATGGGGGCGACTTGCGCATCGGTCTCCCGTTGCAGTCACTCCATGATGGAAACCGTTGGGTGCATGAACCCTTGCGATTGAACGTATTTCTCGAAGCGCCAAGACAGGAGATCGATCGGATCATCGCCAAACACGAACTCGTGCGCGAACTCGTCGAAAACCGATGGCTCTTCCTTTTCCAAATCGACGACGAGCACGAGAGCATCCACCAGCGCCATACGGACGGGCAATGGCAACAAATGTCACCCGCTTGCTGAGGACCGGGGCCAGCTGCTCGGCATGTGACATGTGAACGTCATGAAGTCGGGAAAATCCGTCTACGACGGCTCAACCGTGGCACTGCTCACCCAGCATGGCAAGGAGCGGGTGATCGCGCCGATATTGAATGCCGCTCTGGGTTGTCGGATCGAGCGGGTGGGTGGCTTCGATACCGATACGCTGGGCACCTTCACCCGCGAGATCCCGCGTCCAGGCACCCAGTTGGAGGCAGCGCGACGGAAGGCGCGCATCGGCATGGAATTGTCGGGCCTGCCGCTGGGGCTGGCGAGCGAGGGGAGTTTCGGGCCAGATCCCTTCGCCGGACTATTCTCCTGGAACCTGGAAATGATCCTCTGGATCGATGATACGCTGGGCATCGAAGTGGTCGGTTCGGCCTCGGGGGCGACCAATTTTTCCCATCTGCTCGCTGCCGAATGGGAGGAGGTCGAACGGTTCGGCCGTCAGGCCGGATTCCCCGAACATCGTCTGGTGGTACGCCCGCAAGGGGAGGAAGATCCGCGCTGCCGCAAGGATATCACCACTTGGGCGGAACTCGAGGCCGTCTTTTTCCGAGCGCTCGCAGAATCAACCAATGGACGGGCATTCATCGAAACCGAT